>CAXNFO010000095.1:0-6953 GCA_964201395.1 Limnohabitans sp. | reverse complement strand
TGGACCAGACCAAGGTGAGCTCAACGCTCACCATGGACAGCTACAACAGCGACGCGACCAAGAAGCAAAGCAGTGGATGGATGTCACCCACCCTCAGCGTGAACATGGACACCTCCCAAGAGGTCAAGCTCGTGGGCGTGCTCGCCGGTGATGTGGATGGGTCTTGGGCTGGGTGAGATTGCGCGCCCTGTTTCAACTGGCAAGCATGGCCCGTGGCTTGGCCTTCTGGTTGGCTTGGGTGCTGTGGGCCAGCACGAGTGCCCATGCCGTGCAAATCGAGGTCAAGCCCTTGAAATTGCACACCGGCGTGGAGGTGTCGGCCCTGCACCTGAGTGGCACCATGGTCGAAGGGGATGGCGACAACCTGGATGCGTTTTTGCGCCAACAAAAGGGGTTTGATGCCAACCAAACTTTGTGGCTGACCCTGGACGTGGACGGCGGCTCGGTACGCGAGGCCTTGCGCATGGCCCGCAGCCTGCGCCAATGGGGCTTTGTCAGCCACGTACCAGCGTCCGCCAAATGTTTGAGCGCATGCATTTTTTTGTATGCCGCCGGTTTGGTGCGCATCCCAGGTTTGGATGACAAACAGGCCATCGTCAGCAACATCGGCATCCACCGGGCGTTCATCTCACCCAAATACCTGGCCACCCTGTCGCTGAGCGAGGCCGAAAAAATGACGCAGTCGATCCATCAGTCCATCGAGCGATCGTTTGCCGCCTTTGACCTGCCCGTGGCCTTGTACCAACTGGCCATGCAAACCCCCTCTCACGCCATGCACTGGTTGAGCGCCGCAGAGATCGCCAGCATCACCACTTACCCCGTTTGGTTTGATGAATACATCTTTGCCCAATGCGAGGCCTTGGTGACCATGGAAGCCAATAAGCTCAGCGCGGCTTATGCCCAACAAAAATCCAGCTGTGCCGCGCGCTTGATCCAAGCACATCGACAAAAAATCAAAGCGCCCTGAGCGCTCAGCGGGCCAACACCGACGCGTTGATTTGCTCCATCACACCGGTGTGCGATTCGCCGCACAGCAGCTTGAGCTTGACCATCGACAAGACCCACTGGTAGCGCGCTTGCAGCAAGTCGCGGCGGGCCTCGGCTTCGCGCTGAATGGCATTGAGCCGGTCGGTCTGGGTGCGCGTGCCAGCCAAGATGCCTTTCGTATACGACACCACCAGCTGAGCCGCAGAGGCCAAGGCCACTTGCAAGGCCTGGATGCGCTCTTGACTGTCTTGCAGGTTGATGAGTTCTTTCTCCACCTTCAGCGTCAAATCGTTTTGCGCCATTTGCAGGTTTTGCTGCTCTTTGGCCAGGTTGGCAGCGGCTTGGCGCACCGATGAGCTGACCGCACCGCCCGCATACAAAGGGATGTTGAGTTGCACACCGACTTGGTTGGTGTAGTAGTCGGTGAGGGGGAATTGGGTGTTTTCGCTTTTGCTGATCGAGCGCTGGGCCACCAGGTCCAAGGTGGGCCAATGCCCCGCTTGGTTTTTGCTCACCTCCAACTCTGCGGTTTCCAACTTCACTTTGGCCAGTTGAATGTCCGGGTTGTGGGTCAAGGCCTGAACCACTTTGTCAGCGTTGTCACCATCGGTCGAGGACCAAGGCAACTCTGCTCGCAGGGTGGCAGAGGGAGTCACCTTTTCGCCCACCAACATCGCCAATTGGCGTTGGGTGTAGGTCAGGTTTTGCTTGGCCATCAGCCATTGGGCACGGGCTTGGTCGGCACGGGCCTGGGCCTCGTCCACATCGGTGCGGGTGCCTTGGCCCGATTCAAAAATGCGCCGAGCGGCACGCAACTGTTGCTGGGCTGCATCCAGGGTGGCTTGCAATTGCGCAAACGTGTCGACCGCATACAAGGCGTCAAAGTAGGCATTGGTCACCCGCAAAACCAGGTCGGCACCGGCTTTTTCTTCGATGAACACCACGGACTTTTGCTGAACGCTGGCCTGTTGCAATTGAGTGAACTGGGGTTTGCGGTAAAGGGCTTGGCGCACCACGATCGAGTTGTTCAAACTCAAATAATCGAGCTGGCTGCTGACCTCGCCATCGACCTTGGTCAGGTTGACCGAGTTGCGGCTGGCGTTGAGCCCCACATTGGGTAACAACTGGGCCAAGGCCTGCGGATAGGCCTCGGCCAATGCCTTGATGTCTTGCTGGGCCGCCTGGTATTGGGGGTCGTGGCGCAAGGCTTTTTCATACACCTGCTTCAAGTCCATGGCCTGCACGGCAAAACCACTCAGACAGGCGGCCACAAGCCACCCGTTGCGCCACAAAGTCTGAGCCCGCGACTGCATCATTCTTCCTTCATCGACTGCGCCAAGCGCCGCACGATGGGGTAGGTCAAGTAAGTGAAAAACGATCGCTCGCCGGTTTTGATCAACACCTCGGCGAGCATGCCCGGCTGTATTTCACGCTGCCCCAGAATCTTCAAACCCTCGGTGGTGATCTCCACCCGAGCCAGGTAATACGACTGCTTGGAGTCGGGGTCGCTCAACAAATCTTTGGACACCGACACCACGCGCCCGCCCACCGTCAACTGGGGTGAGTGAGAAAAAGCCGAAAACCGAATGTCTGCGGCCTGCCCTGTTTTCAAGCGATCAATCACTTGCGGTGCCACCCGGGCCTCGACCAGCATGGGCGCTTGGTTGGGAACGATATCCATCAGTTTTTGCCCTGGCGCCACCACCGCCCCCAAGGTCTGCACCACCAAGCCCACCACTTGGCCGGTGGCCGGTGAGCGCAGTTCGGTGCGCGCCAAATCTTGGGTCACGGCGAAGAGTTTTTCGGCGCCGGCTTGCACCTCGCGGCGCACATCGGCCAATTGGGTATCGACCTCTTTTTTGTACTCTTGTTGCACCGCTTGCAAGCGCTGGCCCACCTCTTCCATGTTGTGGCCCACCCGCTTCAAGTTGGCTTGGGCATCGGCCATGATGCTGCCGACCTCGGCCAAATTGCGCTCCAACTCCATTTGACGGCTGCGCGGTGCATAACCCTCTTTGACCAAATCGCGGATGCCCACCAATTCCTCGTTGAACAAGCGCTGTTGTTGCACGCGTTGCTCGATGACCAACACCAGGCCTCTTTTTTGCGCCTCCAAGCCCGCCAAGTTGGCATTCAACGCCGCCACATTGGCTTGCAATGCCATGCGCCGCGACTTGAACAAATGCTGTTGCGTGTCCACGTGTTGGCGCACCAAGGGGTCGGCCATGCTGTTCACAATGTCGGCATGAAACTGCACACTGCCCGCACCGGCTTGCTCTGACAACAAGCGCGATTCGGTGGAGCGCATGGCCACATAGTGTTGGCGTATCGACTCGTAATTGGCCTTGGCCGTGGCCTGCTCGAGCACCATCAACACCTGCCCCTCTTGCACCGCAGCGCCCTCGCCCACCAAAACCTCTTTGACAATGCCGCCCTGCAAGTGCTGTACCGTTTTTCGCTTGGTGTCCAAGCTGACCAAGCCTTGCGCCGGTATGCCCTCGTCCAAGGGTGCCGCCAAAGCCCACACCAGCAACGCCGCCACCAACAGGGCCAAAGTCCAGCGACCCACGCGGGCGGGCACAGCACTGATGGGGCTGACAGGCGCTGGGCTGCCCGATGGGCTGGGTTTATCGTTGTGTGCGTTCAATTCATGCCTCTTGGGTCATTCCATTGTCAGGTCACCACTTGCGCCACGCGCAAGGGGTTTTTTTCCAGGGTCACCCCACCCCCGTGCAAGCGCAGCGTTTGATCGACGCTGTGCAATATCTCGGGCCGGTGCGAAATCAAAATCACCACGCTGCCTTGGGCTTTCAAAGCTTCTATGGCACGGATCAAACACGCGTCGCCCCATTCATCCAAATTGGCATTGGGCTCGTCCAGCACCACCCAGCGGGGTTTGCCATAGATCGCGCGTGCCAAACCAATCAATTGCCTTTGCCCACCCGACAGAAACTGCCCCGCTTCGCCGGCCGCTGTGTCATAACCGTTGGGCAAGCGCAAAATCATCTCATGGATGCCGGCTTGTTGTGCGGCTTCAATCACCCACGCATCATTGACACGGCCATGGCGTGCGATGTTGTCGGCCAAGCTGCCCTCGAGCAAAGCGATGTCTTGTGGCAAATAACCGATGCGGGCACCCAGATGCTGCCGGTCCCAGTCCCACACCGACACCCCATCGCAAACAATCTGCCCGCTGCACAGCGCCTTCGGCCACAGGCCCAAAAGGGCCTTGGCCAATGTGCTTTTGCCAGAACCTGAAGGGCCCACCACCCCCGTCACCGTGCCCTGGGGAAATGTCAAATCCACATCCTTGAGCAAGGCTGTGCCGTTGGGCAAATTGAGCTGCAAGCGCCTGGTTTGGAGTTCGCCGTCCTTGTGATCACGGATGACATCGCCCGCTGGTTGCTGGCGGGCTTGTTGCAACAATGCCTCCAGCCGCTGGACCGACAGCCGGGTCATTAAAAAGCTGCTCCAGGTGCTGACCAACAAGTCCAGTGGTTGTAAGGCCTTGGTCATCAACATGTTGGCGGCGATCATGGCGCCCGGGGTCAGCTCGCCTTGCACCACCAACCAAGCACCCAGACCCAGGGTCAGGGTTTGCTGGATGTTCTTCACATACTTGCTCAATGAAGAAAACTGGGTGCCCGTGCTCTCCACCCTGGACTGTGCCAATCCGTGCAGCGCAAACCGCTGTGACCAACGCTGGCGCAAAGCGGACAACATGCCCATGGCATGAATGGTCTCCGCGTTGCGCAAATTGGCCATGTAGTCGCCTAAAGCGTGGCGCGAGGCCTCACCCGCCTGTTCAATGGGCTGTGCATTGGCCCGGTGGCCCCACCAAGACACACCCAAAGAAACCACACAAAAGACCATGCCCGCCAAACCCAGGTAGGGGTGCAGCAAGAACATCACCGCCACATAAATCGGAAACCACGGCAGGTCAAAAAACACAAAGATACCTTGGCCGGTGACAAACTGGCGCAGCTGGTTGAGATCGGTCAAGGCTTGTTGCGGCTGGTTGGTGGCGTGGTTCAATTCAGCCTGTAAATTGGCGGCAAACACCGGGTTGGCCAAGCGCTTGTCCACGGCCATGCCGACTTTCACCAAGTGGCCGGTGCGCCAGTTTTCCAGCACCGCCACCAGGACCAGCGCCACCACCAACAGCAGGGTGAACATCACCAAGGTCAAGGCGTTTTGGCTCACCATCACCCGGTCGTAAATTTGCAGCATGTACAGGCTGGGAAAAATCATCAAACCATTGATGCCCATGCTGGCCGCCACACCCAGCGCCCACAGCGGGCCCATGCCCTTGAGGTGCGACCACAGGGCGGAACGCATCATGGCTTTCCCGCTTGTTGCTGTTGGGCATATGCTTTTTGCAAAGCGGCGATGACCTGGTCGCGCTCACCAAAAGCCTGCATCACCCCATCGCGCACCACCACCATGTGCGTGGCCATCTGCAACACCGACTGGCGGTGACTGATGACCACGGTGGTGGTCTGGCGCTGTTTGAGTTGCGCCAAGCAGGCCATCAGCGCCTTTTCACCTTCTTCGTCCAAATGTGAATTGGGCTCATCGAGCACCACCAAACGCGGGTTGCCGTAAATCGCGCGGGCCAAGCCGATGCGTTGTCGCATGCCCCCTGACACATGGGCCCCCGCCACGCCCAGTGGTTGGTCCAGCCCCAAAGGCCAGCTGCCGACCCAAGGGCCCAGGCCCACCAGCTCTACGGCTTGGCGCAGCAAGGCTTCATCGGCTGGGCCAAATCGGGTGATGTTTTGCGCCACCGTGCCATCCAGCAATTCGATGTTTTGCGGCAAATAACCGATGTGCGGCCCCAAGGCCTGCTTGTCCCAGGTGTAGAGGTCGGCGTTGTCGAGCCGCACCTTGCCTTGGCTGGCGGGCAAGATGCCCACCAACAAACGCGCGATCGTGGTTTTGCCCGCGCCCGACGGGCCCATCACCACGGCCAACATGCCGGGCTGCAAGTCGATTTGCAAATTGCGTATCAGAAATTGCGATGCGCCTGGTAATCCGTAACTGACTTGCTCCACACGCAAATTCCCCTGGGGTGCAGGCAAGTTCAAACTGGGTTTTTTGGGCGTTTCAGTGGCCAAGGTTTTTTCCAGCTTGCGCCACAACAAACGCATTTGCATGATTTGCCGCCACTGCATGACGACTTGGCTCAAGGGCGATATGGCGCGCCCGCCCAGCACCGAGGCCACGATCATCATGGAGCCCGATGCCGACATCTGCCCATCCAGCGTCAACCAGCAGCCCAAGCCCAGCAACAACGAGCTTTGCAGGGTTTGCACGCATTTGGAAAACGCCACGCCACGACCGGCATGGACGGATGCGTCGGCCTGCATCTGCAAATAGGCTTGGTGGTGGGTTTGCCAACGCTGAGCCATGGCGTGGCCCATGCCCATGGCCTGCACCACCACTGCGCTGCGCAAACCACTGCCCGCCGCTTGTTGGGCTTGGTACAAATGGGTGTTGGCTTGGGTCAGGGGCAAGCGGCTGCTGCGGTCGGTGAGCACCGCAGAGGCCGCGATCAGCACCGCAGCCAACAGCGTGGTCGCGGCCAGCCAAGGGTGAATGGCCAGCAAGACAAACAACACCAACAGCGCAAACGGCGTGTCCAAGATCGCCACCATGGTCGACGAACCGGCAAACGAGCGCAAGCTGGCCAGGTCTTGCAGGCTGGCCAAATCTGCTGAAGGGGTGCGCGCCAATTGCGCCGCAAAGTAACGGTCATGCATGGTGGGCGCCCAATCGGCCTCGGCCTGGCGGCCGATGTCAAACAGCATTTCGCTGCGCACCCAGTCAATGACCGACAAGGCCGCGTACACCACCAACGCCAGCGCCGACAACGACAGCAAGGTGTTGACGCTACTGCTGTTGAGCACCCGGTCGTACACCTCGAGCATGTAGACCGTGGGCATGAACAGCAAGAGGTTGGCCAA
>CAXNFO010000094.1:0-6962 GCA_964201395.1 Limnohabitans sp. | reverse complement strand
GCGCATTGGACCAATGCCATCACCTTTTGTGTCTTGGCGGTGTCCGGTTTGGTCATGGCCTTTGGTAAATTTTTCCTCTTGCCCATCATGGGCAGCTCCTTGTTTGGTTGGCTCACCTATGCGCTGAAAAACGCCCACAACTTTGCTGGTCCGTTGTTTGCGGTCTCGTTGGTGGTGGTGTTCCTCACCTTTGTGAAAGACAACCTGCCCAGCAAGGGCGACCTGACCTGGTTGCTCAAAGGCGGTGGCATGTTCGGTGGCCAGGAAGTTCCTTCGCACCGTTTCAATGCCGGCGAAAAAGTCTTGTTCTGGGGCGGTGTGTTTGCCTTGGGCGCGGTGGTGATGGTCTCGGGTTTGTTCCTGGACAAGTTGTTGCCCAGCTTTATCTACACCCGTGGTGAGATGCAAATCGCCCACATGGTGCATGCGGTCGCAGCGGTCTTGATGATGGCCATGTTCTTGGGCCACATCTACATGGGCACTGTGGGCATGGAAGGCGCTTACCAAGCCATGCGCACCGGGTATGTCGATGAAACCTGGGCCAAAGAACACCACCAACTCTGGCACGAAGATATCCAAGCGGGCAAGATCCCTGCCCACCGCAGTCCAGCGCCCACCTCGGGGCCGGTGCAAGTTTGAACAGGAGAGCTACATGAACAAAGTATGTGTTTGGGTGTTGGCCAGTGTGTTGACCACCTCGGCCTGGGCCAAGTTGCCCGCCCCCAGCGATGAAGCCAAGGCCAAAGCCGCTGAAGCGGCGGCCAAGACCGCCCATGCTGGCAAGGTGGATGGCTTCTTGTTGTGCAAGTCACAAGACAAAGTGGCTGCCCATGTGCAGCGCACCAACAAAGCCAAAGCGGGCAAGCCCATGGCGACGCCGGCTTGCGCCGACCCCGGCAAGTTTGAATACAACCCCAACCCTGCAACGGCCACCGCTGCACCTGCACCGAGTCCTGCCAAAAAATCTTGAAGTTTTTGGCCCAAGTCAACACAAGCCCATTTCGTGATGGGCTTTTTGCTTTTGACAGTAAGATTACATGTGTGTAATCAAGGGTTTGTGATTCCCATGATTTGAGAAATTTCAGGAATTGGATCGGGAAACGCGTATGTTGACACTTTTAAACCAGCATGGCGGCATGCCATTTCTGAAAAAGGTCATCACCGCTTGGCATGAAGCGGTGGTGGAGGAGCGCGATATTCGGCACTACTTCATCAATGTCACGCCAGAAATTTTGATGAAGGACCTCATCAATTACATGGCCTTCATCATGCGCCAACCCGATCGCATTTACCGCGAGTCGCCTTATCAATCGGCGCCCTTGGATGTCCAAGTCGGCAGTGGGGTGTTTGATGAGGTGATGGTGGTGCTGCGAAAAATCCTCACCGAATCAGGCGTGCACCGCGATCTTGTGCCGCGCATGTCGACGCAAATTGTGGAGATTGTTGAAGAATCGCGGGCGCAGGCTGAAGATGTGGTCATCACCACCTGGAAGCCGGTGGACATCACACCCGACAACATTCTGCGCTTTTACAACAAGCAGCGTGGTGACGCCCGGTTGGAGGCCAACAACGACATCTATGCCAGCCGGGGATACGCCTATCCATTTTGGACCCGCATTCTGCGCGAGACACAGCAAATCATGTTCTTTGCCACCGCCGACATCCAAGAGTGGAGCAACATGGACGAGTTGAAAAAACTGGTGGGCCAAGCCAACGAAAAAGTCCCCAGCCTCAAGTTTGAAGCGATCGAAGCCAGCCCCTTGCCGCAGTTTCGCACCCAGTTTGTGCTGCCCTACCAAAATGGCGTGCCCACGCGTTTGTTTTTGCGTGCGGCGCGGCACTTCGCCAGCTTTTTTGAAGCCGGCATGGGCATCGATAAAAAGCGCGAAATTCTGCGCAGCGTGCTCACCTGACGCACCAACCCCGCTGTCCAGTGGCCACCAGCGGCACCATCGGTGGCAGGCCACGCGCCCACGGATAAAACATGCCCCGATTCGCTGCCAACCTGTCCTTTCTCTACGCTGAGTTGCCGTTTTTGGAGCGGTTTGAAGCCGCTGCCCGCGATGGCTTCACAGGGGTGGAGTACATGTCGCCCTATGAGTGGGATGCCAGCGACTTGGATGCCCGCTTGAAGGCCCAAGGCTTGGCGCAAGTGCTGTTCAACACACCTGCTGGGGGCTTGGAGCGTGTCGGCATGGCCCGCGCTTGGGAGGCGGGTGAACGTGGGCGCGCATGTCAGCCTGGGCAAGAAGCAGAGTTTCGGCGCGGCATCGAGATGGCCTTGGACTACGCACAGCGCTTGCGTTGCCCGCGCATCCACATCTTGGCCGGCTTGGTGCCCCCGGAGTTCCGCCGTTCACCGCGCCCCGATGAAGCGTGTGACACCCACGGCCCTTTGGCCCGCGAAATCGGGCCTTTGCGCGATACCTTCATGACCAATCTGCGCTGGGCTGCGCGTTTGGCCGCTCAACAGGGCTGCGATGTGTTGATCGAGCCGATCAACACCCGTGACATCGCCCATTACTTTCTCAACCGCCAAGCCGATGCCCACGCCATCGTGGCCGAGGTTGGCGAGCCCAACCTCAAGGTGCAAATGGACCTGTACCACTGCCAAGTGGTGGAGGGCGATGTGGCTGCCAAAGTGCGCTCCTATTTGCCCACAGGGCAGGTGGGGCATTTTCAAATCGCTGGGGCGCCCCAGCGCCAAGAACCCGACGCCGGTGAGCAAAACTACACCTATCTGTTGGAAGTGATTGACGAGGTGTCTCAGGCCTGCGGCTGGCAGGGATGGGTGGGTTGCGAGTACCGGCCTGCGCGCGGTGAGCAGCTGGGGGCCACCCACCAGGGTTTGGCGTGGTTGCGACGCTGGCGCGCCCAGCACCCGACCGATATATGATGCACGCTTCACAGCCAGGCTTGGAAAAGCAAATGAATTTTCATAAATGGGATCAGTACGGCGACATCTTGGTGGGCGTGTTTCACCGCATCACCTTGTTCGCCATTGGCGCGGCGACGGTGTGGGCCGCTGGCTACACCATGTTCGATATTCTCATGAACAAACGCTATGCGTCCATTCAGGACTTGCTGTTGCTGTTCATCTTTTTGGAAATCGGTGCCATGGTGGGCATTTATTTCAAGACCAACCACATGCCGATACGGTTTTTGATTTACATCGCCATTACCGCCTTGACCCGACACACGGTCGATTTGGTCACCCATTCGGGTGACACCGGGTGGGAAATCGCGGTCATGGGCGCCACCACTTTTTTATTGGCCTTGAGCGTGTACGTCATTCGCATGGCCAGCCATAAATTCCCCTCAGGGTCTCCCCAAGATATTGGTTGAGCATTTTTTTGTTGTCATCTTTGTTTTTGAAAGGCAATTCCACCGTGAGCACTTCCCATGACATTTCCCGCCGCAGCTTGGTCAAAGCTGGCGCTGCTGCCACCGCCGTATTGGGCGCCCCTGGTTTGTTGTTGGCCCAGGCCAAGCCGGTCAAGATTGGCTTGGTTCACCCGGTCAGCGGTGGTTTGGCCTACAGCGGTGCCCAAGCGCGCTTGGGCGCTCTGATGGCCATCGAGGAAATCAATGCCGCTGGCGGTATCAAGGCCATGGGCGGCGCCAAACTTGAAGGCCTGCTCAGCGACTCGCAGTCACGCCCTGAAGTGGGGGTGAGCGAAGTCGAGCGTTTGCACCAAGAGGGTGTGTCGGCCTACATGGGTTGCTTTGCCAGTGGCATTGCCTTGCCAGCCACCCAAGCCGCCGCGAAATACAACACCCCGTTCTTGATCGATGTGGGTGCTTCTGACTTGATCGTCAACCGGGGCTTGAAAAACGTCTTCCGCTTGATGCCCGGTTTCAGCAAATCGGTGGATGACGCCATCGTCGCCTTGGGCGAGATCAACAAAGCGGCCAACAATGTGGCCAAAACAGCGGTGTTGGTGCATGAAGAGTCCGAGTTTGGCACCGGCACCGCCAAGCTGCTGGCGGGCAAACTGCCCGGCATCAACATCTCGGTGGCCGAGGTCATCAAGCATGCCAACCCCACGCGCGACTTCTCCAACGTGGCCTTGCGCATCAAAGGCCTCAAGCCCGACCTGGTCATCATGTCCAACTACCAAAATGAATACGTTTTGTTGGCCCGCACCCTGCACCAACAAAAGGTGGACTTGGCCGGCATGTTCAGCGTGCTGGGCGGTGGCTTCAACTACAAGCTGGTGCAAGAGTTGCCCGATGTGGCGCAAAACATGATGGACTTCAACCTGTGGTTCAACCCCCGCAGTGCGCGCGCCCAAGACATGAAAAAGCGCGTTGAAGCCAAAGGCTCTTTGTTCACCTTCGAGGTGTACATGGCATACAGCACCATCCGCTTGTATGCCGACGCCTTGCAGCGCGCGGCCACGGCCGACAAAGAAAAGGTCATTGCCGCTTTGGAGAGCAGCACCTTCTCCGACCACTTCTTGCCCTATGGCCCAACCAAGTTTGTCAATGGCCAAAACCAAGGTGGCCGCGGCACTTTGCAGCAAGCCACCAAGACCGACATCGAAGTGGTGTGGCCCAATGAATTTGCCTCCACCAAGGTGGTGTATCCACGCCCCAAAATGTCTTGATGGGCAAAGGCCGCGAGCTTGCAGCACCGGCCTTGACCTGAACCCTGCCAAGGGGCTGTTCCAACAGCCCCTTTTTGTTGAACAGACTGTGAACCACTTCAGGAAGACATTGTGAAAATCGCCCGTTTTGATGACAACCGTTTGGGCCTGGTCGAAGGTGACCAGGTCAAAGATGTGACCGCTGCCCTGGACATCTTGCCCCGTGTGGGTTACCCGCTGCCGCTGCACGACCCCTTGATCGCCCACCTCGATGCGGTGTGTGCCGAAATCCGCCGCCTGGCCCCCACGGCCAAAGCCCTGCCCTTGGCCGGGCGCACCTGGCTGGCCCCAGTGGCCAACCCCGGAAAAATTGTGGCCGCACCGGTCAACTACCAAAAGCACTTGGACGAAGCGCGCGAACAAGTCGAGATCCACCACAACAACCAAGTCATCGAGATACAAAAAATTGGTTTGTTTCTCAAGGCCACCAGCTCTCTGGTGGGGCCCAGCGCGGGCGTGGCCATTGAACATTTGGATCGGCGCAACGACCACGAAGCCGAGTTGGTGGTCATCATTGGCCAGGGCGGGCGCAACATCAGCCGCGCCAATGCCATGCGCCATGTGGCGGCCTATACCTGTGGTTTGGACATGACGGTGCGCGGCCCTGAAGAGCGCAGCCTGCGCAAATCGGTGGACTCATACAGCGTGCTTGGCCCTTGGCTGGTGACGGCCGATGAGATTGCACACCCCGACCAAATGGACTTCAGCTTGCACGTCAACGGCGAGTTGCGCCAAAAGGCCAACACCCGCGACCTGATTTTGGACATCCCCCACCTGATTGAGTTTGCCTCTTCTTTTTACAGCTTGAGAACGGGCGATTTGCTCTACACCGGCACACCCGAAGGTGTGGCCCAAGTGCACCCGGGCGACGTCATCACCACATCCTTTGCGGGGATTGGTGACATGACCGTGGTGGTCAGGTCGTCCAAGTCATAACGGCCTTGAGAAGGGGCGCGTTCAAGGGATGGGCGTGCCGTCCAAACGCCGCACCGGTGGGCCCTTGAGCTCCAGCTCGTTGCCATCGGGGTCGCGCAAGTAGATGGACGGCCCATGCCCATCGGCCCCATACCGTTCACCACTGGTCGCCACGGCGATCCCTAAGCTGCTCAAGTGAGCGGTGATGGCGACGGGGTCAAAGGGGTCGATGCGAAAGCAATAGTGCGCCATGTTGGGCTGTGTCGGGTGGGGTGAGCCCGGCACCAGGTCGAGCAAGCTCTCACCGACACGCAGTTGCACCAGCACCGGTTTGTCCAAGCGGCGTTCCACCTGAACACCCAACAGTTGGGTGTAGAAGTCTTCAGCGCGCTGCAAGTCGCTCACGGCCAAAACCACGTGGTCCAAGCGCAGAACTTCAAACGGGGGTTTTTCAGCATTCATGTCGCATCCACTCTGGGGTGGCAAGGTTTCAGTCCGTCAAGTATGCACGCTGCGTTGGATGGCACGCACCCGCATGAACAGCACCCAGGCAATCGCCCCGTTCAGCAGGTTCCAGGCCGCGCCATTGATGAAGGCGGCGCGGTAGGAGCCGGTGAGGTCATACACCATGCCAGACATCCAGCCGCCCAGGGCCATGCCCAACATGGTGGACATGATCACCGCGCCCACCCGCTGACCGGCCTCTGCAGGTGGAAAGTATTCGCGCACGATGATGGCGTAGGAAGGCACGATGCCGCCTTGGAACAAACCAAACATCGCGGAGATGACGTACAAAGACACCAGCCCGTCAAAAGGAATGAACATCAACAAGGCAATACATTGCAAGGCCGAGCCCAGCATCAAGGTGCGCAAGCCGCCAATGCGGTCGCAAATCGCCCCCGACACCAAACGGCTGGCAATGCCACAAGCGAGCATGAGCGAGAGCATCTCTGCCCCGCGTGCCGCCCCAAAGCCCAGATCGGCGCAATAAGCCACGATGTGCACCTGGGGCATGGCCATGGCCACGCAGCAGGACAAGCCCGCCAAGAACAGCCAGGCTTGTGCGGTACCCACGCTCAAGCCAAAGGGACGCTCCGATGTCAAGCCCTGCGTGATACCTGTTCCACCTGATGGGTTGAGCAACGGCGGGCGTTGGCGCATGCCAAAAGCCAGCGCAGCCATGCCCAGACCACAGACCAAGCCCAACACGATGTACGCACTGCGCCAACCCCATTGCTCCACGCCCCATTGGGTCAGCGTGGGCCAAATGCTGCCTGCCAGGTAATTGCCGCTGGCGCACACGGCCACCGCCACCCCTCGGCGTTTGTCCCACCACAGCGAGGTATCGGCCAGCAAGGGCGCAAAGGTGGTCGAGCTGCCCAGCAAACCCAGCAACAA
>CAXNFO010000093.1:0-6968 GCA_964201395.1 Limnohabitans sp. | reverse complement strand
CAAATCAGCTTGCGCTTTGTGCCCACGGCCATTTTGTCGCGCCAAGTGGCCGTCATTCGCGGCCAAAGCCTGATCATCAACCTGCCCGGGCAGCCCAAATCCATTGCCGAAACCTTGGAAGGGCTCAAGGACGAGCATGGCCAAGCCTTGGTCCATGGTATTTTTGCCGCCGTGCCCTACTGCGTGGACTTGATCGGTGGGCCGTATATCGAAACCGACGATGCGGTTTGCAAAGCCTTCAGGCCCAAATCGGCCCAGCGCGCTAAAACGGCAGCATAAATCTGCTCAGCGCATAAAGCCCCTCGGCATTCGCAACTTTCTATGCAACAGGCCTGTTGTCTAGCGGCTTAAAACTCGAAATAAACCTCACCGAAGTGCAGCACCCAGGGCTCGCCGCCGTGCGCCTCGTGGGTGTTCCATGACAACAATTTCGCGTCTTGCACCAGGTGGTAGAGCAAAGCGTCTGAAAAGGTTGAAAAGTTCTCCAAATTCAGGGCATTGCGGTCTTCGGCGTTCAAATACCACTGGCCTTCTTCGGTGCTGGGTGGGGTGATGGTCAAGGCGGTTTTGAAGGTCGGCATCATCAAGCCAAATTGCTCAATGGTGTACTCCAATTCACCGCTCCAGCACCCCCGCATCTCCCACAAAAGCGTCATCCTGACGGGTCTGATTTTGAGGGTTTTCATTCGATCAAACGATTGAGCTTTTCGGTCTCGCTGAGGGCGGCTGGCGGCGTCGCTGGTGGCAGACGGTCGGGTTTGAGCCCAGCGCTCAATTGCTCGATGGCCTGGCTGAGTTGCAAAATTTGTTGCTCTTGCTGGGCACAGGTGTCGATCAAGCCCCGCAAGGCCACGCTGATGGGGTCGTCTGAGGCGGTGACGCCGTAAGCCGAAAAACCCATGCGCTGGGCCGCCGCCTCTCGCTGGTTGTCAGCCTTGGCATCGGCCAAGATGATGCGCGCCGGGTTGCCCACGGCTGTGGCGCCTGCAGGCACCGGCTTGGTCACCACCGCATTGGACCCAATGCGCGCGCCATCGCCCACGGTGAAGCCGCCCAACACCTTGGCCCCCGCACCCACCACCACATCGCAACCCAAGGTGGGGTGGCGCTTGGTGCCTTTGTACAAAGAGGTCCCGCCCAAGGTCACCCCCTGATAAATGGTGCAACCGTCGCCAATGACAGCGGTCTCGCCCACCACCACGCCCATGGCATGGTCAAAAAACACCCTGTGACCAATGCGCGCTGCCGGGTGAATTTCAATCCCAGTGAGCCATCGTGAGATATTCGATACAAAGCGGCCCAGCCAGCGCAAGCCCCAACCCCAACAACCATGGGCGAATCGATGCAAGATCAAGGCGTGCAAGCCCGGGTAGCAGGTCAACACCTCCCAGCGGCTGCGGGCGGCGGGGTCGCGATCCAGAATGCACTGGATGTCGGATTGGATTCGGGCAAACATGAGGATGCGAGTTTATCGCTTGGCTTCGTTCTTCGTCTGCGCCGCTTGTGACATGCTTTTGGCAATGCCGCGCAAGATGTGTATCTCTTCAGCCGTGGGAGCCGCCCGGTTGAAGAGTTGTTGCAAGCGGGGCATGAGTTTTTTCGGGGCCTGTGGGTCCAAAAATCCCACCGCCACCAAGGCTTCTTCCCAATGCCTGAGCATCCCGGCCACGCTGGCGGCGTCTGCGGGCTCGGCAGTGCTGGGGCCCGTGCTGACCGCCACAGGCCCAAACCCACCCAAGGCCATGCGCCACTCATAAGCCAACAACTGAACGGCCGCGCCCAAATTGAGGGAGCCAAAGTCGGCGGTGGTGGGGATTTGCAGGCAAACATGGGCCTTATAAACATCCTCATTGCGCATGCCAAAGCGCTCGGAGCCAAACAAAAAAGCCACGCCCGTGGGCGCGGGTGTTTGAGCGGCCACCTCGGCCAGGTGCTCACGCGGGTGCCGCGTGGGGGGGCCGAAGTCACGCGGCGTCATGGCCGTGGCGCAGACATGGCTGATGCCGTCCAAGGCCTCGTCCAGGGTGGCCACGATGCGCGTGCGATCCAGCACATCCAAGGCGCCACTGGCGCGTTGGATGGTTTCCTCGCGGCGCAGCACATTGGCCCAGCGCGGGGCGACCAGCACCATGTCGTCAAAGCCCATCACCCGCAGTGCACGGGCACAGGCGCCGACATTGCCGGCGTGGCTGGTTTCAATCAAAACAAAACGGGTTTTCATGGCTTTCACACAGTGCCCCACCCATCTGGGCAGCGCACCCGCCAAACGGCGGGGCCCGGGGGCTAAAATGCGATTGTCGCCGCCTGCATCGTCAGGCGTTTTTCATGCTCTTCACGTGATTGGCCCGGTCTCACCGAGGTCGACACGACACACAATCCATGTCCTCCTCCCTGCACCCCATGCTCAACGTGGCCATCAAGGCCGCCCGCGCCGCTGGCGCCATCATCAACCGCGCTGCGCTGGACGTGGAGGCCGTGCGGGTGACCCAAAAAACCGCCAATGACTTCGTCACCGAGGTGGACCAGGCCAGCGAGCAGGCCATCATCGACACCTTGCTCATCGCCTACCCAGACCATGGCATCTTGGCCGAAGAGTCCGGCCAAACGCGGGGCAACCCACGCAGCGACTTTCAGTGGATCATCGACCCGCTGGACGGCACCACCAACTTCATCCATGGCTTTCCGGTGTACTGCGTGAGCATTGCGCTGGCGGTCAAAGGCCGCGTTGAGCAAGCCGTGGTCTATGACCCCACGCGCAACGACTTGTTCACCTCTACCCGTGGGCGCGGTGCTTTCATGAACGAGCGCCGCATCCGGGTGAGCAAACGTTTTCGCCTCAACGAATGCCTGGTTTCCACCGGTTTCCCGTTTCGCCCCGGCGACGACTTCACCCAGTACCTGCAAATGATGAACGAGGTGATGCAACGCACCGCCGGCATCCGTCGCCCCGGTGCGGCCGCCCTGGACATGGCCTATGTGGCTGCGGGTTACTGCGACGGTTTTTTTGAAAAGGGCTTGCACCCCTGGGACATGGCCGCTGGATCGCTCCTGATCACCGAGGCCGGTGGCTTGGTGGGCAACCTCTCTGGCGAGTCCGACTTTTTGCACCAAAAAGAATGCCTGGCGGGCAACCCCAAGGTGTATGCACAACTGGTGCACATTCTGGGCAAATATTCCAAATTTGCCGGTGTGGACGACAAAATGGCCGCCGCCGAGGCCACGACCAGCACCCTGCAAGGGCCCCACGCCGCGGCCGACAAATCAAGCCTCACCTAACACCCTACTGGTCACCGCCATGGAGACGGCCAACCACACCCCCATGATGCAGCAGTACTTGGCCATCAAGGCCGAGTACCCGCACACGCTGGTGTTCTACCGCATGGGCGATTTTTACGAGCTGTTTTTTGCCGACGCAGAAAAGGCCGTGCGCTTGCTCGACATCACCCTGACCCAGCGCGGCCAATCGGGCGGTCAACCGGTGGTGATGGCCGGTGTGCCCTACCACTCGGCAGAAACCTATTTGGCGCGCTTGCTCAAGCTGGGCGAATCGGTCGCCATTTGCGAGCAAGTGGGCGAAGTGGGCGGCAAAGGCCCGGTCGAGCGCCAAGTGGTGCGGGTGGTCACCCCCGGCACCTTGACCGACAGCGCTTTGCTGGCCGACAAACAAGAAGCTGTTTTGTTGGCTGTGCACCAAGGCCCACGCGCGGGACAAGCCCAGGGTTGCGGCCTGGCCTGGCTGAGCGTGACCCAAGGGGTGCTGCACCTGGCCGAATGCGCCAGCACCGAGGTGGAGGCGTGGATCGAGCGCATCGCGCCCACCGAAGTGATCCACAGCAACGAGCTCACCCCGGCCTTTGAAGCCGCGCTCAAAACCATTGCCACGGTGCGCACCCCGCGCCAAGCGGCGCAGTTTGATGCCCCCAACGGCCAGCGCAAATTACTGTCCCAGTTGGGCGTGGCCAGCTTGGCCACTTGGCAAGCGCAGGACATGGTGCAAGCCCATGCCGCCGCAGCGGCCCTGCTGGCCTATGCTGAACATACCCAAGGCCGCGCCTTGAGCCATGTGCGCGAGATGGAAGTGGCCCGCGACCACAGCTTGATCGAGTTGCCCGTCACCACCCGGCGCAACCTGGAACTGGTGCAAACCTTGCGCGGAGAAGATTCGCCCACCCTGTTTTCTTTGCTCGACACCTGCCAAACCAGCATGGGCAGCCGCCAACTCAAACGCTGGCTGCTCGAGCCGCCGCGTGAGCGCAGCGTGGCCCAACAACGCCTGGACGCGGTGGCCGCTTTGCAAGGCCCCAACGGGGTGGGTACCTGGAAGGCTTTGCGCGAGGCCTTCAAAGGCGTCACCGACGTGGGCCGCGTGGGTGCGCGCATTGCCCTGCGCCAAGTGCGCCCGCGTGAGCTGGTTGCATTGGGCCACAGCTTGCAGCAAGCCCAGCAGTGGCCCAGTCTGTTGCCCGCCACCGACATGCTGCAACGCATGGGGGCCGAATTGCAAATGGACCCGGCCTGCGCCGCTTTGATCGCGGCCAGCTTGCTGCCCGACCCCGCGGCTTTGGTGCGCGACGGCGGTGTGATCGCCCATGGCCACGACGCCGATTTGGACGAGCTGCGCGCCATCCAAACCAATTGCGATGGCTTCTTGCTCGATTTGGAAACCCGCGAACGCGCCCGCAGCGGCATTGCCAACTTGCGCGTGCAGTTCAACAAGGTGCATGGCTTTTTCATCGAGGTCACCCAAGGCCAGCTGGACAAAGTGCCCAGCGACTACCGGCGCCGCCAAACCCTGAAAAACGCCGAGCGCTTCATCACCCCCGAGCTGAAAGCGTTTGAAGACAAAGCCCTGAGCGCCCAAGAGCGCGCCTTGGCGCGGGAAAAATGGCTGTACGAGCAACTGCTCGACGCCTTGCAGCCCTTTGTGCCCGCCTTGATGCGCTTGGCCCAAGCCAGTGCGCAGCTGGATGTGCTGTGCACCTTTGCTGAGCGCGCCTTGAGCCTGGATTGGCGCGCCCCACAGTTTGTCAAAACACCATGCATCGAGATTGAAGGCGGTCGCCATCCGGTGGTGCAAGCGCGTTTGGCCCAGGCCAGCAGTGGCGGTTTCATTCCCAACGACACCCACCTGGGCCCGCACCAGCGCATGCAAGTCATCACTGGCCCCAACATGGGCGGCAAATCCACCTACATGCGCCAAGTGGCGATCATCGTGTTGCTGGCCAGCATGGGTTGCCCGGTGCCTGCGACAAGTTGTCGGCTGGGGCCCATCGATGCCATCCACACCCGCATCGGTGCCGCAGACGACCTGGCCAATGCGCAATCCACCTTCATGCTGGAGATGACCGAAGCCGCGCAAATTCTGCACGCTGCCACCCCCCACAGCCTGGTGCTGATGGACGAAATTGGGCGCGGCACCTCCACCTACGACGGCTTGTCACTGGCCGCGGCCATCGCCAGCCACTTGCACGACAAAGCCCAGTGCTTCACCTTGTTCGCCACCCATTACTTTGAACTCACCAGCTTCCCCACCGAGCACCGGGGGGCCACCAATGTGCACGTGAGCGCAGCGGCAGGCACGGGCAAGGGGGCGGGCATCGTGTTTTTGCACCACATCGAACCCGGCCCGGCCAACCGAAGCTACGGCATCCAAGTGGCCCGTTTGGCCGGCATGCCCGCTGCTGTGCTCAACCAGGCCCAACACACCTTGAGCGCCTTGGAAGCCCATGGCGAGCAAGGCCAGTTGCAAGTGGACTTGTTTGCCCAAGCCCAAACCCCTGAAGCCCCTGCGCCCAGCCCGGTGGAGGCGCACTTGGCACACATCGACCCAGATGCCATGAGCCCGCGCGAAGCGCTAGACGCGCTGTACGCTTTGAAACGTTTGCTGTGAATCAAGCCGCATGACACCGCACCTGGTTTTCAGTCACGGCAACAGCTTTCCTGCCAGCACCTACCGCCTGCTTCATGACGAATGGCGCGCCAGAGGTTGGCAGGTGCATGCCATCGAAAAGTTTGGCCACGACCCGGCCTACCCGGTCAGCGACAACTGGCCCCACCTGGTGCAACAACTGCAAGACTTCACCCAGTCCATCGCGGCGCAGCACAACACCCAGGTGTATTTGGTCGGTCACTCTTTGGGCGGGTTTTTGAGCGCCTTGGCCGGGGTCCGCATTCCCCATGTGGTGCGCGGTGTGTTGTTGCTCGATTCACCCTTGATTGGGGGATGGCGGGCCCAATTGCTGCGCTGGGCCAAGCGCAGCGGTCGCATCCATGCCTACTCGCCCGGCGCCATCAGCCAGCGCCGCCGGGTGCTGTGGGACAGCGAAGACGATGCCATGGCCCATTTTTTGGACAAAGGCAAATTTGCCCGCTGGCACCCCGAGGTGCTGCGCGACTATGTGGCACACGGCACCCATGCCATTGGCGAAGGTGGCCAGCGCGCGCTCAGTTTTGACCGAGACATTGAAACAGCCATTTACAACCACCTGCCCCATGTCATGCCCCACCTGCTGGGGTCAGGCCCCTTGCCTTTCCCTGTGGGGTTCATCGGCGGGGAGCAATCCAAAGAGGTGCGCAAAGTGGGTTTGGGTCTGACCCGCCGCATCACCCAAGGCCGCATTCAGATGGTCAAGGGGAGCCATTTGTTTCCGATGGAGTTCCCGCTGGAGACCGCCGCTCGGGTGGATGAGTGGCTGAAAGCAGACCTCGGCCCGATCAGGCCTTCCACTCCACCCAGCCGCCCCAAGCGCTGAGCAGCACCAGGCATCCAAAGCCAATGCGGTACCACGCAAAGGGCACAAAGCTGTGGCTGGCGATGTAGCGCAACAACCAGCGCACACAGGCCCAGGCACTTAAAAAAGAAAACAACAAACCGACACCAAACATGGGTGCATCGGCCCAGCTGAGCAAGGCCCGCTCTTTGTACAAGCTGTAGACCCCAGCGCCCACCAGCGTGGGAATGGCCAAAT
>CAXNFO010000092.1:0-7025 GCA_964201395.1 Limnohabitans sp. | reverse complement strand
CTGTTTCGGTTTTTGGGGTTGCCGGGTTGTGCACGTGGCATAAGACTCCCCCTCCTGAACCGCCATCTCGGGGTTTGCGTCCCTCCTCCAATCGCTTCGCTCCGATGTCGTCGGCCCGCACACCCGCTCGTGTCGGTTTCAATGGGGTGTCGATTTGCAAGTTGTTGGCGCGCATCAATCACTTTCGCAGCACCGATGGTGGGTGCGCCGCCCGACAACATCGGAGCGCAGCGACTGGCGCAGGGCGGCGTACCCGCCAGCGGGGCGGGTTCAGCAAACATGAGCGCCAAAGAAATTAGACTCTGACCCCAATTACCATGGGGTGTCGGTTTGCAAGTTGTTGGCGCGCATCAGTCACTTTCGCAGCACCGATGGTGGGTGCGCCGCCCGACAACATCAGAGCGCAGCGACTGGCGCAGGGCGGCGTACCCGCCAGTGGGGCCGGCTCAGCAAAGACGGGCTCTAACCGTCATGCACGCGGACGTTTACGCCACCAGTGCCACACGCGCCAGCCCAACAAGGTGGCCAAAATGGCACCGTAAATCAACACCTCGGACTGGTTGTTCTTGCCCGCTCGCATCCAGTAAAAATGCAGCACCGCCAACGCAGCCACAGCATAGACGCTGCGGTGCAAGGCCTGCCATCGCTGTGCCCCCAGCCAGCGCACCACTTTGTTGAACGATGTGGCCGCCAAGGCACTCAAGACCAACAAAGCCAAAAAACCCACCAATATAAAAGGGCGCTTGGCGATATCACGGGCAATGTCTTCCAAGTCCAAGCCCATGTCGAGCCAGGCGTAAGACAGCATGTGCAAGGCAGCGTAGACAAACACATTGACACCCAGCATGCGCCGAAAACGCATCACCAGCACTTGCCCGGTGATCACCCGCAGCGGGGTCACCGCCAAGGCCACACACAAAGCGCGCAAAGCCCAATCACCCGATTGGCGAATCAAGGCTTCAGCGGGATTGGGGCCCAACTGATCGTGGAAAGCGGCCCACAACAGCCAACATGCAGGCCACGCCAACAACAGGGCCAACAAAGGTTTGGCCGCGGGGTGTCGCCACATGGGGAGCTATCAATAGTTTTTCTTCAAATCCATGCCGGCGTACAACTGCCCGACCTGCGCTTCATACCCATTGAACATCAAGGTCTTGCGTTTTTTCGACAACAGGCCGTCCTCACCAATTCGCCGCTCGGTCGCCTGGCTCCAGCGCGGGTGATCCACATTGGGGTTCACGTTGGAGTAAAAGCCATATTCATGAGAAGCGGACTTGACCCACGCGGTCCCCGGTTGCTTTTCCACAAAGCGAATTTTCACAATGCTTTTGGCATTTTTGAAGCCGTATTTCCACGGCACATTCAAGCGAATCGGGGCGCCGTTTTGGTTGGGCAATATTTCGCCGTACATGCCAAAGGTCAGCAAGGTCAAGGGGTGCATGGCTTCATCCAAGCGAAGGCCCTCCACATAGGGCCACTCCAACACCCGCGAACCCACAAACGGCATGGTTTTGGGGTCGGCCAAGGTTACGAATTCCACAAACTTGGCGCTACCCTGGGGCTCTACCCGCTTGATCAATTCGGACAATGAATAGCCGATCCAAGGGATGACCATGGACCAGCCTTCGACGCAGCGCATGCGGTAAATACGCTCTTCCATGGCACTGAGTTTGAGCAAATCCTCGATATCCCAGCGACCGGGTTTTTTCACCAAGCCCTCGATTTCCACCGACCAGGGTTGGGTTTTCAAAGTGTGGGCGTTTTTGGCGGGGTCGGCCTTGTCGGTGCCAAACTCATAAAAGTTGTTGTAGGTGCTGGCGTCGGCATAGGTGGTGGGCTTTTCCATCGTGTTGGCCCCTGCCAATGTCGATGGGCGCGCAGCCAGTGGTGCCAGTTTGCCCGGTCGCGCCAAGGCTTTATCGCTTTGGGCCAAAGCCTCTCGCGAGGCCCAGCTCGCCAACGCAGCCCCGGCCACCCCAGTGGCGAGGTGCTGCATCATGTGCCGGCGGTTGTGGTGGGCGTGGGCAGGGGTGACCTCGCTGCCCAAGGGGTGGTTGTGTCCGTTGTTTGGTTGTTTGATGAGCATGTTGGCCCTCCGTCGAATTGAAACCATTGTGCCTCATGTCCGAAAAAAAACCGGCCTCAAGGGCCGGTTTGGGTGCGCGGGGCCAGTTCAGGGCATCAGCGCAAACCGGCGATGTAGTCCGAAACCGCTTTGATTTCACGGTCATTGAGTTTGGCGGCCACCTGGGTCATGGTCAGGTTGTTTTGGCGCACACCGTCTCTGAAGCCACTCAATTGAGCGGCCGTGTAATCCGCATGCTGGCCGCTCAGGCGGGGGTATTGCGAGGGCAAACCAGCGCCATTGGGGCTGTGGCATCCGGAACAGGCAGGGATTTGGCGATCGGCAATGCCACCGCGGTAAATCCGTTCACCCAAAGCCACGGTTTGCTTGTCTTTGGCAAAACCTGGTTTGGCTTTTTGCTGACCCAACCAGGCCGAGATGTTTTTCATGTCTTCCGGGCTGAGCGCTGCAACCATGCCAGACATGATGGCATTGGCGCGTTTGCCCGACTTGAACTCTTGCAACTGTTTGTTCAGGTATTCAGGGTGCTGGCCTGCCAACTTGGGGTTGGCTGGTGAACCGGAGTTGCCATCAGCGCCATGGCATGCCGCACAGGGGGCATAACTGGCCTCGCCTTTGGCCACATCGGGCGCTTTGGCCGCCGGGGCCTTATCGGCAGCGTACAGACTGAAAACAGGCAACGCGAGTGCGGCGGCAACGAATAAGGGGGCAAACAGCTTCATGGCTTGGGTCGGTTGGGTGGCGCTAAACCGGTGGATTCTACAATGCCCACTTGGGGTCCACGGGCCCCCCACCCTTGCCGGACCCGTGATGACCCAGCCCCACCCACCCGCCCCGCCCACCCCAGCCAGCTTCAGCAACGACCTGGCGGCGGCACCCGACTTGGCCGGGCAGACCAAACAGGCCATGGGCTGGTTGCACACCACCCGCTTTTTGATCACTGCGGCGCAGCTGCACCACCTGCCCCAGTACCGCTTGCCCGAAATTGCCTTTGTGGGCCGCTCCAATGCGGGCAAATCCACCTGCATCAACACCTTGACGCAACAAAACCAATTGGCCTACGCCTCCAAAAAGCCGGGGCGCACCCAGCACATCAATTTGTTCGCCCTGGGCCGCCACGGCCAAACCGACGCGGTGTTGGCCGACCTGCCCGGTTATGGCTACGCCGCTGTGCCAAAACAAGACAAGATCCGCTGGCAAAGGGTGATGGCCAACTACCTGATGAGCCGCGACAACTTGTGTGGTGTGGTCTTGTTGTGCGACCCGCGCCATGGCATGACCGAGTTGGACGACATCCTGCTAGAGGTCATCCGCCCCCGGGTGGAGGCGGGGATGCAATTTTTGGTCTTGCTGACCAAAGCCGACAAGCTCAACCGCAGCGAAGGCGCCAAAGCCTTGTCCATCGCTCGGCTGCAAGCCGGCGGGGGCCAAGTGCGCTTGTTCTCGGCCCTCAAACGCCAAGGTGTGGAAGAAACCGCCCTGCTGCTTTCCCAATGGGTGGCCCAATGGACGCCCCCTGCAACAGTTGGCGTGGACCTGAACGCTGGCACGGGCATTGATGTGAACGCCGATCAAGAGGACATCAATGACAGACATCGCTGAGACCCGACACACCCTGCCGCACGGCATCCACTTGAATTGCCGCCACAGCGGCCAGCCCGGGCGGCCGGTGCTGCTGTTT
This sequence comes from Limnohabitans sp., assembly GCA_964201395.1. GTDB lineage: Bacteria > Pseudomonadota > Gammaproteobacteria > Burkholderiales > Burkholderiaceae_C > Limnohabitans. The sequence continues at coordinate 3,258 of CAXNFO010000092.1, read as the reverse complement.
TTGCATGGCTTCCCTGAAGGGGCATTTGTTTGGGACGCGATGCTGGCGCACTTTTCCAAGCCTGAAAACGGCGGCTTCTTTTGTGTGGCGCCAAATTTGCGCGGCTTTGAAACCTCCAGTACCCCCGCTGACCCAGCGGCCTACCGCGCCAAATTTTTGGTGCAAGACGTCTTGGCCTTGATCGACATCGTCAGCCCCGGTCAAGCCTTGGCTGCATTGGTGGCTCACGACTGGGGCGGCGCTGTGGCCTGGAACCTGGCCAATCAACACCCCAAGCGCTTGCAGCGCTTGGTGATCATCAACTCACCCCACCCAGGTACCTTTTTGCGCGATTTGCAAAGCAACCCGGTCCAGCAAGCTGCCAGCGCGTACATGAATTTTTTGATCCGCCCCGATGCGGCGGCCTTGTTGGCGGCCCATGATTACCAACGCTTGTGGGGGTTTTTCAACACCTTGGCCAATGGCCCCGCCCCTTGGCTGGATGAACCCATGAAAGCGCGCTACCGGGCCTTGTGGGGCCATGGGCTCGAGGGTGGGCTCAACTACTACCGCGCCTCGCCCCTGCGCCCACCTCGGGCCGATGACAAAGCGGCCAGCGCCATCAGCCTGCCCGACGCCATGTTGCGCATAGCTGTGCCCACCATGGTCATTTGGGGTTTGCAAGACAAAGCCTTGTTGCCGTGTTTGATCGAAGGCTTGGACGCTTACATCGCCGATTTGGAATTGCACACCTTGGCAGATGCCAGCCATTGGGTGGTGCATGAACAACCCGCCGTGGTGCAGGCCTACATCAGCGGTTTTTTGGGCCGGGCATAAACATCGGCTTCGCCCGGTGGCCGGGTTTTGAAGCGCTTGTGCACCCAAAAATACTGCGCAGGCATGGTGCGAATCCAGTCGGCCAAACGCTGGTTCATCAAGGCGGTATCGGCCCACACATCGCCACTGGGCACATCGTCCCAAGGAGGGTGCACATGCACCTCATAACCATTGGGGGTGAGTTTTGTGGTGATGGGCACCACACGGGCGCGGCCCAGCTTGGCAAAGCGTGCCAAGGAAGTCAAAGTGGCTGCAGGCACATCAAAGAAAGGCACGAACACCGTGTCGTCTTCGCCACTGTCCATGTCAGGCAACAGGTACAACAACTCGCCCCGGCGCAAGGCGCTGATCAATGCTTGCGCACCATCCGCGCGCTTGCTCAAATGGACCGTTCCAAAACGTTGCCGCCCTTTCGCGATCCAGGCATCCACGCCCACGTTGGACTGCGGGGTGTAAATGGTGTGCAGGGGCCGATGGGTTGCCAAACTCAAGGCGGTCCAGCCCGCATCCAGGCCCACAAAATGCGGCGCGAAAACCACCACGCCTTCGGGCTGCTTCAAAGCACTCAGGTCACCCACCCAATGAATTCGCTGTTGCACCACATCAGCAGGCGCATGCCACAACCAACTGCGGTCGAGCCATGCCTGGGCAAAGTACACAAAACAATCTTTGGCCAAGCGTTCGCGCTGCGCCCATGGCAGGTCCGGAAAGCACAAAGCCAAATTGACCCGAACCACCCGCCGCCGTGCGGGCACCACCCAAAACAGCAAGCCACCCAATATGACGCCCAGGGCCCGCACCCAAGCCAAAGGCAAGTGCGCCAGCATCCGCAACAAAACCAAACCCATGGCAGTCAACACCGTCAAGCCTCGTTGCGCGGTTGTTTGTTCCGCGCATAGCCCCACAGGTATTGACCAGGTGCGCGCAGCACCATGGCTTCGATATGTTGGTTCATAGCCAACACCGTGTCTTCAAGAGAAACTTGCGCGCCCTGCAGGCCCGCATGGTCCCAAGGTTCGAAATGGCTGATGAAGCCCTGCCCTTTGGGCAAACGCTCGCACCAACCCATCACCACCTGTGCGCCGGTTTGGCGCGCCAATCGCACCGCCAGGGTGATGGTGTACACATCGCGACCAAAAAACCGCGACCACACACCTTGCCCCTGTGGCGGCACTTGATCGGGCAGGATGGCGGTGTAGCCGCCTTGGCGCAAGGTGCGCAACAACTGCCGCACCCCACTTTGATTGGCCGGTGCAGCTTGCAAAAAGGGGCGTTGGCGCGAACCGGCCACCAAGTCGCGCAGCCAGGCTTTGCGCGCCGGGCGGTACATCACCCACATGGGGCCATGCACAGGCCCCAAACGCTCGGCCATCATTTGTGCGCCCAACTCCCAGCACCCCAAATGCGGTGACAACAAAATCATGCCCCGACCTTGTTGCAAAGCGTCAGTCAGATGGTTCAAGCCATCCCAATGCAAGGGCACGTCCAATCGCTTTGAGGCAGGCCGCATCCACAGCCAGGGCAACTCTGCCAGCACCATGCCGGCCGCGGCGACAGCCGGCTTCACCTGATCCCAGCGCAGACCCGCCGCTTGGGTATTTTGCAAAAAGCGCCGGCGATAGGTTGGGGAAGACCACCACACCAACCAACCCAAACCCACACCCAAGGTTTGCAACCAAGGCAAAGGCAGTCGAGAGAGCAGGCGGAAAAATGCGGTCATGTTGGGTGTGGCGCAGCACGTCCGAACACCCGGGCTTGTAATTTGGCATGTTCGGTTTTGGCTACAATCTGAATTGTCGCTGAGTTACTGAACAACTTGCAGGGCGACCGCCACCTCGGTGGCAAAGGTTTTGAGGGCAACCCCAAACCATCTGCTAAAGCGTTCGCCAGGCTCCTGAAGTTGGCAACGCGTCAACCTCAACCACATGGAGTTTTTATCATGGCGAACGACTATCTCTTCACATCCGAATCTGTTTCTGAAGGTCACCCTGACAAGGTCGCTGACCAAGTGTCGGACGCGATTTTGGATGCCATCTTCAAGCAAGACCCACGCAGCCGCGTGGCCGCAGAAACTTTGTGCAACACCGGCTTGGTGGTGTTGGCCGGTGAGATCACCACCAACGCCCATGTGGACTACATCCAAGTCGCCCGCGACACCATCAAGCGCATTGGCTACGACAACACCGAATACGGTATCGACTACAAAGGCTGTGCCGTGATGGTTTGCTACGACAAGCAATCCAATGACATTGCCCAGGGCGTGAACCAGGCCTCTGACGACCACTCGAACACCGGTGCCGGCGACCAAGGCCTGATGTTTGGTTACGCCTGCAGCGAAACCCCTGAACTGATGCCTGCGCCCATTTACTATGCCCACCGCCTGATGGAGCGCCAAGCCCAATTGCGCCGTGACGGCCGCTTGCCCTTTTTGCGCCCCGACGC
>CAXNFO010000091.1:0-7054 GCA_964201395.1 Limnohabitans sp. | reverse complement strand
TGGCGCCGATCAGGGCTTCAAGTGCGTCGGCCAGTATCGATGGTCTTTTGGTGCCACCCGAGCGCAGTTCACCCTCGCCCAACCGGATCAAACCGGGCAAGCCCAGCTTCAAGGCTTGTTCATGCAGGCTTTCTTGCCGAACCAGGTTGGAGCGCATGCGCGAGAGTTCTCCCTCTGGCACATGGCTCATGCGCTCAAACAACAGGTGGGCCACCGCCAAATTGAGCACGGAGTCGCCCAAAAACTCCAAACGCTCGTTGTGCTCAGCCGAATGGCTGCGGTGGGTCAGCGCCTGTTGCAGCAAACCGGGGGTGTTGAACGTGTGCTGCAAGCGCTGTTGCAGCGCCACCAGGTCTGAACGAGCGCCCGGGGGTTCAGTCATGTTCAGTCGATGGCCCCGATGCGATGGAGGCCGCTGAAATTCATCCACACCATGATGGCCTTGCCCACAATATTGGCCTCGGGCACAAAGCCCCAATAGCGCGAGTCCAGCGAATTGTCGCGGTTGTCACCCATCAAGAAGTAATGACCCGGTGGCACTTTACAAACCACGCCTTCAACGCTGTAGCTGCACTGGTCCTTGAAGGGAAAGTCATCGGTGCCCGCAATAAAGGCTGGCCGCTCGGCGTTGTTGAGCAAACGCACGGTTTTGCGGGTGGACATCTCGGAGGGACTGGCACCAATCGGAAAGCTTTCTTGAAACTGCTTGATGTAGCTCAGGCTGTCTTGCTCGAAGAAGTCTGGCAGATTGGCCTTGGCCACCACTTGTCCGTTGATGCTCAGTTGCTTGTTCAAGTAAGCCACCTCGTCGCCGGGCACGCCAACCACCCGCTTGATGTAGTCCAGGCTCGGCTTGGGTGGGTAGCGAAACACCATCACATCGCCTCGGCGCACTGGCTCTCCCTTGGTGACTTGGGTGTTGATCACCGGCAATCGAACACCGTAATGAAACTTGTTGACCAAGATCAGGTCACCCACCCAAAGGGTGGGAATCATCGATCCTGAGGGAATTTTGAAAGGCTCAAACAAAAAAGACCGCAACAAAAACACCACAGCGATCACAGGAAACAGGCCGGCCGTCCAATCCAACCACCATGGCTGCATGATCAAGCGTTCGCGGGCGGCTGTGGTGGTGTCATCGACTTTTTGAATGCCCAACTTTTTCAGCTCTTCGCGCCGCGCCAGCGTTTCATGCTCCAGCGCTTGGGCTTGCGACAAGCGCTGGGGTAAAAAGTAGAAGCGCTCAGCCAACCAATACACGCCCGTGACCAGCGTGGCAGTGAACAGCAACAGAGCGAAATTGCCTTCGTACAAACCCATGTACCAAGCGCCGGCATAGCTGACAAAGGCCGCCAGCACAAATGCGGTGAAGATGGCCATCAGTCTTCCACCTGCAAAATGGCCAAGAACGCTTCTTGCGGGACTTCCACCGATCCGATTTGTTTCATGCGCTTCTTGCCTGCCTTTTGTTTTTCCAACAATTTACGTTTGCGACTGATGTCGCCACCGTAGCATTTTGCCAGCACATTTTTGCGCAAGGCCTTGACGGTTTCGCGCGCAATGATGTTGGCACCAATGGCCGCTTGGATGGCCACATCAAACATCTGGCGCGAAATGATTTCGCGCATCTTGCCGACCACGGCGCGGCCTCGGTATTGCGATTGGCTGCGGTGCACGATGATGGACAAGGCGTCGACTTTTTCGCCGTTGAGCAAAATATCCACTTTGACCACGTCAGCGGCGCGGTACTCCTTGAAGTCGTAATCCATGGACGCATAGCCGCGCGACACCGACTTCAGCTTGTCGAAGAAGTCGAGCACGATTTCACCCAGGGGCAGTTCGTAGGTGAGCATGACTTGGCGGCCGTGGTATGCCATGTTGAGCTGCACCCCGCGCTTTTGGTTGGCCAAGGTCATGACCGCGCCCACATAGTCTTGCGGCATGTAGAGGTGCACGGTGACGATGGGCTCGCGGATTTCAAGCATCTTGCCCTGATCCGGCATTTTGGAGGGGTTGTCCACCAACACCACCTCGCCGTCGGCGCGCACCACTTGGTAGACCACGCTGGGCGCGGTGGTGATCAAGTCTTGGTCAAACTCGCGCTCCAAACGCTCTTGCACGATCTCCATGTGCAACAAGCCCAAAAAGCCGCAGCGAAAGCCAAAGCCCAGGGCTTGAGACACTTCGGGCTCGTAATGCAAGGATGAGTCATTGAGCTTGAGCTTTTCCAAGCTGTCGCGCAAAGCGTCGTATTGGTTGGCCTCGGTCGGGTACAGGCCGGCAAACACCTGCGGCTTGATCTCTTTGAAGCCCGGCAAGGCCTCGGTGGCTGTGAAGGCCGCGCCGCCGGTGCCGGTTTTGATCAGGGTGATGGTGTCGCCGACCTTGGCGGCCTGCAGCTCCTTGATGCCCGCAATGATGTAACCCACCTCGCCCGCCTCCAAGGACTCGCGCGGCTCATTGGCGGGGGTGAACACGCCCAAGTTGTCGGCGTTATAAGTGGTGCCTGTGGCCATCATCTTGATGCGCTCGCCCTTGGCCAGGCGGCCATCGACCACCCGAACCAGCATGACCACGCCCACATAGGTGTCGAACCAGCTGTCGACGATCATGGCGCGCAAGGGCCCATTGGGGTTGCCTTTGGGCGAGGGAATTTTGGCCACGATGGCCTCTAGGATTTCATCCACACCCATGCCGGTTTTGGCCGAGCAAGGGATGGCATCCGTCGCGTCGATGCCGATCACGTCCTCGATCTCCGCTTTGGCATTGTCGGGATCGGCTTGGGGCAAATCCATTTTGTTGAGCACCGGCAGCACTTCAACCCCCAGCTCGGTGGCGGTGTAGCAATTGGCCACGGTCTGCGCCTCCACTCCTTGGCTGGCATCGACCACCAGCAAAGCGCCTTCACACGCCGACAGGGAGCGCGAGACTTCGTAGGAGAAGTCCACGTGGCCCGGGGTATCGATCAAATTCAGGTTGTAGATCTGGCCATCATTGGCCTTGTATTGCAAAGAAGCGGTCTGTGCCTTGATGGTTATCCCACGCTCTTTTTCGATGTCCATCGAGTCGAGCACCTGCGCTTGCATTTCTCGATCACTCAGTCCACCGCAGCGTTGAATCAGTCGATCGGCCAATGTCGATTTGCCATGATCGATGTGCGCGATGATCGAAAAATTTCTGATGTTCTTCATCAATGGATGCTGTTAAGTGACTGAATTAAAAGGCGCGAAACCATAAAAAAGGGCGCGTCAAGTGCTGACGCGCCCTGAACCAACAATCTATGGCAACTGCGATAGTTGGGACTTCATTGTATGGAAATTGGCAGCAGCACAAAGGCCATTGGCACCCATGGCAGGCCCGTTGCAAACCAACAACAAAGAAGTTATACACAACATATCAACAGTCTGTGAAAATTTTTACTGAACAACTTGTGGGCGAACTGTGGACTCAGTGTCAACATCTCGCATGGTGGATTTTAATCGCTGCCAATGATGGTTTTGATCGGTGTTCCAGGGGTATTTTCCTGACTTTTATGAGAAGAATACCTGAAGGAAGACCTTATTCTTGTCGATTTGAGTCGAAAAAATATTTCTGCTGGGGCCGCCAAAAGGCCGGATAACCCCCAACCCAGAGTGGGGTTTGGGGTCTTTCTAGGCGCCCTTGGCCGCTCATTTCTGGGGGCGGATCAAGGTGTATTGGGCCCACTCACCCCGGCGCAACAAGATGGCCACGGGCTTGGTTTTGTCCAAACGCGCGAGCACCGCCTCGAACTCTTTGACGCTCTTGATCTCGGTATTGGCCACAGCCAAAATGACATCGCCCTCGCTCAAGCCGGCGCGGGTCGCAGGCTCAGTGACGGCTTCAACCCGAACACCACCGCGCAGCTTCAACTCTTGGCGTTGGGCTTCGGTGAGCTCGCTGACGGTCAAACCCAGGAACTGCCCGGCACTGGAAGCCTGCGGTTTTTCAACGGGTGCGGCAGGTGCCCTTTGAGCGGTCTTTTCTGGTTCCACCTCACCGACCGTGACTTGCAAGTCTTTGCTGCTGCCACGGCGCCAAACGGTCAGTGTGGCTTTGCTGCCGGGCTTGACACTGCCCACCATGCGCGGCAGGTCGGCAGATTTTTCAATCGGCTTGCCCTCAAATCGGGTGATGATGTCGCCAGCCTCGACCCCTGCCTTTTCGGCCGGTGAGCCTGCTTCCACACTGCGCACCAAGGCGCCTTGGGCCTTGGCCAAACCCAGCGACTCAGCCACGTCCTTGCTGACTTGGTCAATTTGCACCCCAATTCGCCCTCGCTGTACCCGCCCGATGGTGCGCAACTGATCACTCACGCGAATGGCCTCGTCAATGGGAATGGAAAATGAAATACCCATGAACCCACCCGAGCGGGAATAGATTTGGCTGTTGATGCCCACCACCTCCCCACGCATATTGATCAGCGGCCCACCCGAATTGCCCGGATTGATCGCCACATCGGTTTGGATGAAGGGCAGGTAGTCACCGGTATCGCGCTGCTTGGCGCTGACGATGCCCGCAGTGACCGAGTTGTCCAGACCAAAGGGTGAGCCAATGGCCATCACCCATTCGCCCACTTTCAAGCGGTTGACATCGCCAATTTTGACCACTGGCAAACCGGTGGCCTCCACCTTGACCACGGCCACATCGCTGCGTTTGTCCACGCCGACGATGCGGGCTCTGAACTCGCGCTTGTCGGGCAAGGTCACCAGCACTTGGTCGGCACCGTCGACCACATGGGCATTGGTCATGATGAAGCCGTCTGCCGTCAGGATAAAGCCCGAGCCGACACCACGTGGCTGCTCCTCTTCTGGCTGGGGGCGGTTGGGGCGTTGTTGGCGCGGGGTGTTGGGTTGGCCCGGCAGAGGTTGCCCAAAAAACCTGCGAAACAACTCTTGCATTTCTTCGTCCGCATTGCCACCAGGTTGCCGGCGGCTGCTGACTTTTTCCAGGGTTCGAATGTTGACCACCGAAGGGCCCACCTGCTCGACGAGTTCGGTGAAGTCGGGCAGGCCGCGCATGCCCTGGGCCTGCACGGGTGCACCGGTAAGAACCGCCCAACCCAGAACGCAGCCGATCAGCCACGCTGGGGATTTAAACATTCGCTTGCATTCAATCATGGCATTTCTCCAGAATTTTCCAATTTTGTCTGCGGGCCATGGACAGCACGCCGCAGTTCTTCCCACAGTGCGGCATCTGGGCCGCGGGACAGCCACATCCAACGTGGGGCTGCCCATCCCTCAATGACTTCACCAGATGGGGGATCAAAGCGCAAAAGCAAGACCTGTTGCCCATCCCATTGCACCACCAACTGACCTTCACAGACCTGGCCTTGCAATGTCTCCCAGCGCCAAGCCGCCCCATCCCACACCAGCCAGGCAGGAAGCACACGGGTATCTCGCTGCGCCCACACCACCCAAACCAACAAAAACAGGGCCACAACCCCCTGGGCCCAGAGGGCGTCTTGGCTCCAGCACCATGCCCCCCAAATGCCAGCAGCCAACACAGTGATCACAAGATACAAGCCTTGCTGAAAAAAACAAGGCCCCAACGGGTAAGACACCGGTGGGGCTGTTCGCATGGGCAAAAAGGCCCGTCAAATGCGCTGAAAGATCAACGTGCCGTTGGTGCCACCAAACCCAAAATTATTTTTCATGGCGATCTGAATCGGCATGTCTCGCGCCGTGTTGGCGCAATAGTCCAAATCGCATTCAGGGTCGGGGTTGTGCAAGTTGATCGTGGGCGGGATTTTTTGGTGGTGCAAGGCCAGCACCGTGAACACGCTTTCGATGCCCCCAGCACCACCGAGCAAATGGCCGGTCATGGACTTGGTGGAACTGATGGCCACCTGGCGGGCGTGGTCACCCAAGGCCGCCTTCACCGCTTGGGTTTCGTTGATGTCACCCAATGGTGTGGAGGTGCCGTGTGCATTGAGGTATTGAATTTGATCGGGGTTGATGCCCGCATTGCGCATCGCGTTGAGCATGGCGCGGCGTGGGCCGTCCATGTTGGGGGCAGTCATGTGACCAGCGTCGGCACTCATGCCAAAACCCGTGAGCTCGGCGTAAATGCGCGCGCCGCGGGCTTTGGCGTGTTCGTAAGACTCCAACACCATGACCCCCGCACCCTCGCCCAACACAAAGCCATCGCGGTCGCGGTCCCAAGGCCGCGAGGCGGTTTGGGGATCGTCGTTGCGTGTGGACAAAGCGCGCATGGCGGCAAAGCCACCCACACCGAGCGGGGAGACCGTGGCCTCCGAGCCACCAGCGACCATCACATCGGCGTCGCCATATTCAATCAAGCGACCTGCTTCGCCAATGCTGTGCAGACCCGTGGTGCAAGCCGTGACCACCGCCAAATTGGGACCTTTGAAGCCACAACGGATGGACACATGGCCAGAGATCATGTTGATGATCGAAGCCGGCACAAAAAATGGGGAGATGCGACGCGCACCCCGGGCCACCAACTCGGCATGGGTGTTTTCGATCAGCGGCAAACCGCCAATGCCGGAACCAATCAAACAGCCAATGCGGGTGGCTTCCTCTTCACCCAAGGCGTCGCCGGTGGGCAAGCCGGCATCGGCCACCGCTTGCAATGCGGCCACGATGCCAAAGTGGATGAAGCTGTCCATCCCCCGCGCTTCTTTCGGGCTGATGTAACTGTCCAGGTCCAGACCGCGCACCTCGCCGGCGATCTTGCAAGCAAAACCTTCGGTGTCGAATTTGGAAATCAAACCAACGCCGGACTGGCCGGCGAGAAGGTTGGCCCAAGCCCGAGTGGGCGTATTGCCCACAGGGGACACGCAACCCAAACCCGTGACGACGACGCGACGTCGGCTCATGCCATGCGCTCCAATCGATCAGGCTTTTTGGTGAGCCAATGCGTAGTCAATGGCGTTTTGGACGGTGGTGATCTTCTCAGCGTCCTCATCGGGGATTTCGATGCCGAACTCGTCTTCCAGTGCCATGACCAACTCCACGGTGTCCAGGGAGTCGGCACCCAGATCGGCCACAAAGGCTTTTTCGCTGGTGACCTG
>CAXNFO010000090.1:0-7055 GCA_964201395.1 Limnohabitans sp. | reverse complement strand
TTGGGATAGGGCTGGGCCCAGGCTGTGAAGGCCCCAAAAAGAAGCGCCCAAGGGCTGAGTCGGCGCAATGCATCAATCATGGTGGTCCTTTGTCGGTGGGTCAGTTTTCTGGCGGGCGGCTTCGCGCTTGGCCTTTTCTTTTTTCAGGTCGTGCCACTGGTGGATGGCAAACACAAACACCAGGGCAAACACGCCCAATTCAATCCAAATACCCATGCCCATCCCCCAGATTGGTGCCTGATCCTCACACATGCACCGGGGTGATGCAAGCGTTAAAGCCCGAATACAAGGGCAAACCCCAGGTGTCTTGGCAGACTGATATTTTCCTTGCCCGGGGGTATTTTTTTAGGCTAGTATTCGCACTCATTTTTGTAGGAGTATTCATGAGTTCTTCATTGCGCACCGTGGCCACCCTGGCCCTTGCTTTGGCCGCCACGCTGGGCCATGCCGACACCTTGGAAAAAGTCAAATCCAGCGGCAGCTTCACCATTGGTCACCGGGATGCTTCCATCCCCTTCTCCTACTACGACGACAAACAAAAGCCGATTGGCTACTCTGTTGATCTGTGCCTGCGCATCGTTGATGCAGTCCAAAAAAATCTGGGCCTGGCCAAGCTTGAAGTCAAGTACCAGTTGGTGACATCGGCCAACCGCATTCCCTTGTTGGCCAATGGCACCGTGGACATCGAGTGCGGTTCGACCACCAACAATGCCGACCGCCAAAAACAGGTGTCGTATGCGCCCACCACGTTTGTGACGGCCAACCGCATCGTTTACAAAAAGAATTCCGGCATCAAAAAGCTGGCCGACCTCAAGGGCAAAACCCTGGTCTCCACCGCTGGCACCACCAACATCAAGCAAATCACCGAGTTGAACGCTGCGCAAAACCTGGGCATCAACATCGTGTCGGCCAACGGCCACGCTGAGGCCTTTTTGATGGTTGAAACCGGCCGCGCCGCTGCCTTCGCCATGGACGACATTTTGTTGGCCGGCTTGGTGGCCAATGCCAAAACGCCTGGCGACTATGAAATCTCCAGCGAGGCTTTGTCGGTGGAACCCTACGGCATCATGATCCGCAAGGATGACCCCAAGTTCAAGCAAATGGTGGACAGCGCCATTGCCGCCTTGATGTCGTCTGGCCAGATCAATGGCATCTACAACACTTGGTTTGAAAAGCCCATTGCCCCCAAAGGCATCAACTTAAGCATCCCCATGAGCCCCAGCTTGAAAAAAGTGATGGCCAAACCCACCGATTCTCCAGACCCCAAGGTCTACGAGTGATTGTCTGAACTCGGCCCAAAAAGGGAGCGCAAGTTCCCTTTTTTTTGGGCTGAAATCAGCTTCACCCTTCACCCACACAGACCACATACGGTGCAATGAAATACAACTGGGATTGGCAGATCTTTGCCCAGCTCGAGCCGGGTGCATCGGGCACTTACTTGGCCTACCTGATCGGTGGGCTGGGATGGACCGTGGTCACCGCGTTGTTGGCCTGGACACTGGCATTGGCTTTGGGTGTGCTGGTGGGCACTTTGCGCACCTTGGGCCGGCCTGGGATTGAAAAAGCCTGTCTGGCCTACACGGAATTGTTTCGCAACATTCCCTTGTTGGTACAAATGTTCCTGTGGTACTTTGTTTTTCCGGAACTGTTGCCCCAAGCCTGGGGAGACGCGATCAAACAAATGCCGCCGCCTTGGTCGTCCTTGGTGCCGGCGGTGCTGTGTTTGGGTTTGTTCATGTCGGTGCGGGTGGCAGAGCAAGTGCGCTCTGGCATTCAGGCCTTGCCCAGAGGTCAGCGCATGGCCGGTTTGGCCATCGGCTTGACCACCTGGCAAACCTACCGCTTTGTGCTGCTGCCGGTGGTGTTTCGCATCATCTTGCCGCCGCTGACCTCAGAGTTTTTGAACACCATCAAAAACACATCGCTGGCATTGACCATTGGCTTGATGGAGTTGACCGGCCGCGCACGCGCCATGCAAGAGTTCAGCTTCCATGTGTTTGAGGCCTTTGCCGCCGCCACCTTGATTTACCTGCTGGTCAACCTGTGTGTGGTGTTGGCCATGCGCAAGTTAGAGAACCACTTGCGTTTGCCCGGCTACATCGGTTCTGCCAGCAACGCACCGCAGGCGGGGCACTGAGCATGAACTACGACTTCGACGTCATTGCCCGCTCTTGGGAGTACCTGTTCAAAGAGGGCATGACCTTTACCCTCACCCTCACTGCCTTGTCCATGGTCGGTGGGGTGGTGCTGGGCACGGCGCTGGCGCTGATGCGCTTGTCGCCCATCAAACCCCTTTCGGCTTTTGTGGGCGCCTATGTCAACCTGATGCGCTCGCTGCCCCTGGTGCTGGTGATTTTTTGGTTCTTTTTTCTGGTGCCCTGGTTGGGTGCTTGGATATTGGGCAGCAAAGATCCCATCAAGGTTGGCGCCTTTGCCAGTGCTTTGATCACCTTCACCCTGTTTGAAGCTGCCTTCTTTTGCGAGATCATGCGTGCCGGCATTCAGTCCATTCCGAGTGGGCAAATCTCTGCGGCCTACGCCATTGGTCTGAATTACCGCCAAGCCATGACCTATGTGGTGTTGCCGCAAGCCTTTCGCAACATGTTGCCGGTGCTGATGACCCAGACCATCATCTTGTTTCAAGACACCTCGCTGGTCTACGTGATCTCAAGCACCGACTTTTTGGGGGCCGCCAGCAAGGTGGCCAACCGCGACAGCCGCCTTTTGGAGATGTACACCTTTGCCGCCTTGGTGTACTTTGTGATTTGCTCCCTCGCCTCTTGGGGTGTGCGCCGCTTGCAAGCGCGCACCGCCATCATCCGCTGAAAGACAAGCATGCCGACAACCCTGAACTTTCAAAACGTGAGCAAATGGTATGGGGACTTCCAAGTCCTCAACCAATGCAGCACCCAGGTCAATAAAGGCGAGGTCGTGGTGGTGTGTGGACCTTCGGGGTCGGGCAAATCCACCTTGATCAAATGCGCCAACGGTTTGGAGCCATTTCAGCAAGGCAGCATCCACATGGACGGTTTATCGGTCGGCGACGCCACCACCAACCTGCCCCAGCTGCGCGCCCGCATTGGCATGGTGTTTCAGCACTTCGAGTTGTTTCCACACCTGAGCGTGACGGAGAACCTGACGCTGGGTCAAATCAAAGTGCTGGGCCGCTCGGCCGAACAAGCGCAGGAAAAGGCCTTGGGCTTGCTCGATCGCGTGGGCTTGTCCGAGCATGCGCACAAGTTCCCGGGGCAGTTATCGGGCGGTCAGCAACAACGCGTGGCCATCGCCCGCGCCTTGGCCATGGACCCGGTCGCCATGCTGTTTGACGAACCCACCTCCGCACTGGACCCCGAAATGGTCAGCGAGGTGTTGGACGTGATGGTGCAACTGGCCTCAGAAGGCATGACCATGATGGTGGTCACCCACGAAATGGGCTTTGCCCGCAAGGTGGCCCACCGGGTGATCTTCATGGACCAAGGCAAGATCGTGGAAGACTGCACCCGTGACGAGTTTTTTGGTGCCCCCCGCAGTGCGCGGGCGCAAGAGTTTTTGTCAAAGATTTTGAGCCATTGAGCGCCCTTGATGCCCATCTCAAAAGCCGGGGATGCGACACACACCTTTGTGTTGGTGCATGGGGCATGGCACGGGGGCTGGTGCTGGCGCCGGGTCAGTGACCGGCTGTTGGCCGCTGGGCATCGTGTTTTCACGCCCACCTTGACCGGTTTGGCCGATCGCGCCCACTTGCTCACCCCCGAAGTCAATTTGATGACCCATGTGCAAGACGTGGTCGGCCTCATTCAATCCGAAGAGTTACAAGACATTGTGTTGTGTGGCCACAGTTATGGCGGCATGGTGATCACTGGTGTGGCCGAGGCCTTGCGCAGCCGTATCGACGCCATGGTGTATTTGGATGCTTTTGTGCCGGAACCCCAGCAAAGCCTGGTGGACGCCATGCCAGAAGATCGGCGTGAAAAAGCGCGCCTGGCATTTGGATCAAACTGGCGCATCCCTTCACCCAGCGCGGCATCTTGGAAGATCACTTCACCCGAAGACCAGGCCTGGGTGGACCGCCGCACCAGCGACCAACCCGCCGCTTGCATGCTGCAAGCCTTGGAACACGACCGCCCTTGGGAGCGTGTGCGCAAGGCGGTGTACATCCGTGCGGCTGGCTACGACCCCTCACCCTTTGCTGCGGTCGAAGAACGACTTAGGGCAACCAAAGGGTGGCAGGTGGAGCGGGTGGCTTGCGGGCATGAGGTGATGGTGCAGGAGCCAGAGTGGCTCACCCAACGGTTGTTGGCTGCTGGACAGCGCTGAACCAGTTGAATGACCTCACCCGCCAAGGGCCAAAGTTTTTATCTGGCATCGACCCGTGCGGCGTGTGGACCGCCCTGGCTTGTTGCCTGACGATCAGGTTTGCGGAACAACCGCGCGGTGCTTGGCCTCGACCCAACGGCGCACGCGCTCCGCGTCGGCAATGCGGCTGAGTTTGCCCGCAGAGTCCAAAAAGACCATGATGAGTTTGCGCCCAGCGATTTTGGTTTGCATCACCAAGCACTGCCCCGCCTCGGAGATGTAACCGGTTTTTTGCAAGCCAATGTCCCAGCTGGGGTTGTTGATCAAGCGGTTGGTGGTTTTGTATTTCAGGCTGTGACGACCGACATCGACCACATGGCTGTCGCTGGTGGAGAGGTCGCGCAACAGGGGTTCGCGATAGGCCGTTTGCACCAAGGTGACCAAGTCTTTGGCACTGGATTGGTTTTTGCTCGATAAGCCCGTGGGCTCGACAAAGCGGGTATCGGTCATGCCGATGTCTTTGGCCTTTTGGTTCATCAACTCCACAAAGTGATGCAGCCCGCCTGGATAGGTGCGGCCCAAGGCATGGGCGGCGCGGTTTTCGCTCGCCATCAAGGCCAAATGCAACAACTCACCGCGGGCCAAACTGGCACCCACTTGCAAGCGTGAGCTGCTGCCCTTCTCGGTGTCCACATCGTCTTGGGTGATGGAGATCATCTCGTCCATGGGCAAATGCGCATCGTTGATGAGCAAAGCCGTCATCAGCTTGGTGATGGAGGCAATGGGCAACACAGCGCTGTCGTTTTTGCTCAGCAGCACCTCGTGGGTTTCTTGGTCCACCACCAAGGCCACACTGGACTTGAGTGAGAGCTCATCGCTGACATCGTGCAGACCGGCCACTTTGCCAAAAGAGGGCCGCTGGTCGACACGGGCCTTCACAGGCGCTTTGGTTTTGGTTTTTGCTTTGGCTTTGTTGCGTTGGGCCTGAGCAACCGGTTTTTTGGCCGCAGCTGAAGTTGTTGATTTTGAAGGTTCAGCCGCAAACGCAGTACCTGCCAAACACATGGACAAGAACAACCTGCCCCAACACAGTGCAATTTGCTTCAAAGCGCTACCCCACGAATCTAGAAGCCTGGAGTCTAACAAAGAAAAATAGTTTCGCAAGATCAAAGACTTGGAAAACATTTATCAAGTAACCAAGGCCCAATTCCATGGTGGCAGCCGTTCAGCCTTGCGCCGCCACCCGATCGGCCTTGCTTTGGAGCTTATTGAGTGCACTTAAGTACGCTTTTGCCGATGCCACCACGATATCGGGGTCTGAACCCACGCCGTTGACCACCCGGCCACTGTTTTGCAGGCGCACCGTGACCTCGCCTTGACTTTCGGTGGAACCACTGATGGCATTGACCGAATACAAGACCATCTCGGCGCCACTTTTCACATGGCTCTCAATGGCTTTGAGCGAAGCGTCTACTGGACCATTGCCGTCGGACTGGCCATGCACCTCTTTGCCATGCACGGTGAACACCACCTTGGCTTGGGGCCGCTCACCGGTTTCGCTGTGCTGTGCCAAAGACACAAAGCCATAGGCATCGTCGCCTTGGTGGGTGGTCTCTTCGCTGACCAGGGCCAAAATGTCTTCGTCGAAAATATCACTCTTGCGATCAGCGAGCTCTTTGAATCGGGCAAAGGCGGCATTGATATCGGCCTCGGACTCCATCTCCACACCCAAGTCCAACAAGCGCTGCTTGAAGGCGTTGCGCCCACTGAGCTTGCCCAGGACCAATTTGTTGGCGCTCCAGCCCACATCCTCGGCGCGCATGATCTCGTAAGTGTCACGTGCTTTGAGCACGCCGTCTTGATGGATACCGGATGCGTGCGCAAAGGCATTGGCCCCCACCACAGCTTTGTTGGGCTGGACCACAAAGCCCGTGGTTTGGCTCACCATGCGACTGGCGGCCAAGATGTGTCGGGTATCGATGCCGCAATCCAAGCCAAAGTAGTCGCGCCGGGTTTTGATGGCCATCACCACCTCTTCCAAGGAGCAATTGCCCGCCCGCTCGCCCAAACCGTTGATGGTGCACTCGACTTGGCGCGCGCCACCGATCTTGACACCCGCCAAGGAATTGGCCACCGCCATGCCCAAATCGTTGTGGCAGTGCACCGACCAAATGGCTTTGTCGCTGTTGGGGATGCGCTCGCGCAAAGTGCGAATGAATTCGCCATACAGCTCAGGAATGGCATAGCCCACAGTGTCAGGCACATTGATGGTGGTGGCGCCTTCCTGGATGACGGCTTCGATCACACGGCACAGAAAGTCCACATCGCTGCGGTAGCCATCTTCAGGGCTGAATTCAATGTCATCGAGCAAGTTGCGGGCAAAACGCACCGATTGACGGGCTTGCTCAAACACTTGATCGGGCGTCATGCGCAGCTTTTTCTCCATGTGCAAGGCCGAGGTGGCAATGAAGGTGTGGATGCGGCCCCGTTTGGCACCTTTGAGGGCCTCAGCCGATCGAGAAATATCTCGGTCGTTGGCTCGGGACAAAGAACACACGGTGGAGTCCTTGATGGCATTGGCAATGGCATGAACGGCGTCAAAGTCGCCGTTGGAGCTGGCTGCAAAACCAGCCTCGATCACATCCACCTTGAGGCGCTCCAACTGACGGGCGATGCGCAGCTTTTCGTCTTTGGTCATCGAAGCACCTGGGGACTGCTCACCGTCGCGCAAGGTGGTGTCAAAAATGATCAATTGGTCG
>CAXNFO010000089.1:0-7103 GCA_964201395.1 Limnohabitans sp. | reverse complement strand
TGTGATGCACTGTGGGCCGTGGGGCCGGTGATGGTTCAGGGCGGGTTGGGTTTGACGCAGCGAAAGCCGATGTAAACCACCCGGGTGTCGCGCGGTTTGGTGGCCACATCGTCGGCCACTTGCCGCTCGGGGCCATACCACCATGATCCACCGCGGGTGATGCGCTCGTTGCCCGAGCCACCGTCCACCCATTCCCACACATTGCCGCCCATGTCGTACAAACCGTTGACCCCGGGCGGGGTGGTCATCACCGGCACATGGCCCGTGCCACGGGTCAAACTGCCGTTGGGGGCGGCGCCTTTCAAGTTGGCGCAGGCGCCCAGGCAATGGCTGGCTTTGGCGCTAGCACCCAAGGGGTAGGGGTAGCGTTGGCCACGTACCCAAGCCGCGGGTGGTGTGGGCCGTTGTTCCAGATAAGCCGCCGAAGTCCATTCGGCATCGGTGGGCAAGCGCTTGCCGCTGTGCCGACAAATGGCTTGGGCTTCGTCGAAGTCCAGGTGCACGGCCGGCTCGTTATCGCGCGCGGGCACACCAAAAGGCGTGCGCCAAGTCCAACCGGGCTTTTGTGTCCAGCCCGACTCAAACACCGTGCCACCCCCGGCCCGCTCGGCCTGGCTCACAAATCCAGTGGATTGGGCATAGGCCTTGACTTGGCCAATGGTGACTTCGTGAGCGTCCCACTGCACATGGCCCACAGCCACGGTGTGACCGGTGCTCGGTGTTGTCGCCAGGCTGGGCCCTGTTCCCAGCACCACAGACCACAGGCTGGCCGCAACCAGCCGACGGATCAATCGGCGGCCATGGTCATCAGGGTGCCCATGAAGGCCACCGAGCCCGGCACCATCCACGGGTTTTGCGGTGTGCGCTCTTGGTTGTCGGCGACCGGTGGAAGGTCTTGACCCAGGCGCGGGCGGCGCGCATCGATCACCCGCAAGGTGCCCCACTCTTGTTGCAACTGTTTGGTCATGAGGACCAATGGCCCGTGGGCCACCTGGGTGTGGACTTTGTCGCCAGACTCGCTCAGCATGGCTTGAATGGGTTGCAAGTTGTCTTGCGTCCATTGGTTTCTCCAACGTTGGATGGCTTTTTGAGTCAGCCATTTTCCAGCATGACGGGTCAGCCGCGGTGGGCAGCCCACCAGGACCCATTGAATGGGCACACCCTTGATCAGCATTGGTGTGAGCTGTTGCTGAGCATGATTTTTGTCGTCGATGTATACAAGCCAAGTTTCCATGCGGGTCTCCTTCAGGTTTGAACGCCAGGGTCGGGGGAATCGGTGAGGCGGTTGCGCCGGGCACGCCAACGGCCAGCCAGCAAGACGCCTGCAATGGCCAAGGTGATGACAATGATTTGCAACCACAGGTTGGACAAAGGCAGAGATTTCAAATAATCGGCCAGCAAGGGCTCGGCAAGCACCATCTTGGCGGCGGTAAAGGCCAGCACAGCGGCACCCAACTGGATGATCACCGGCCAGCGCTCGACCAAGCGCAGCACCAAGGAGCTGCCAAACACCACGATGGGCACACTGATGAGCAGGCCCAGCACCACCAAGTCCATGGCGCCGTGGGCCGCACCGGCCACGCCCAATACGTTGTCGACACCCATCAAGGCATCGGCCACCACAATGGTTTTCATGGCACCCCAAAAATGGGTGGGGCCAGAGGCGCCCTCGTGCTCGCCGGGCTCCTCGCCCAGCAGTTGATAGGCGATCCACAGCAAGCCCAGTCCGCCCACCAACATCAAACCGGGAATTTTCAGCAGCCAGACAACGCACAAAGTCATCAGGCTGCGCACCACGATGGCTCCCACGGTGCCCCAGAAGATGGCTTTGCGTTGCAAGGCGGGAGGAAGGTTTCGAGCGGCCAGCGCGATCAGGATGGCGTTGTCGCCGGCCAAGACCAGGTCGATCAAGATGATGGCCAGTAAGGCCGACCACCACGGGGCAGAAAATAGTTCCACAGCAAACTCCACATTGACATCAATCACAGCCCGTGGAGGCGCAGAAAAACGAGACGAGTGGGAACCCGATCGACGCTTCGCCGCACCCCATGGGTGTCGGTTCGAAGGTCTTGCTCAGCTTGTGATGATGCTGTTATGTGCCCAACAAACCGGAAGCAATGCTTCGTATTGACGATTTGTCGATCCCGCTGATCAAACTTTTTGGTTGACAGCAGAATGGAGCTACTCCCCATCGAGTGGGTGAATTAAACCCGGGTTTGAAACCCCCTGGTTTTTTGTGGTTTTTCGGGACAAACCTGTGTAATCACGGCTTTCAGGTGTTATTACAACCAACCGCGCTTGCGGAAATAAAACATGGGGACGATGGCGCTGGCCAGCATCAAAATCAAGGCATAGGGGTATCCCCACTCCAAGCCAAGTTCAGGCATGAATTGAAAGTTCATGCCGTAAATGCTGGCGATCAAGGTGGGGGGCAGCAAGGCCACACTGGCCACCGAGAAGATTTTGATAATCTTGTTTTGGTTGATGTTGATGAAGCCGACCGTGGCGTCCATCAAAAAATTGATCTTGTCGAACAAAAAAGCGGTGTGGCTATCGAGTGACTCGATGTCGCGCAAAATTTGCCGCGCTTCTTCAAACTGTTCAGCATTGAGCATCTTGGCGCGCATCATGAAACTCACGGCGCGGCGGGTGTCCATCACATTGCGCCGAATGCGCCCGTTCAAGTCCTCTTGGCGGGCAATGGCGCCCAGCACCTCACCGGCCAATGCATCGGTGACCACTTCGGACAGCACCAACTTACTGGCTTTTTCGAGTTCGTCGTAAATGCCCTCGAGCGTGTCTGCAGAGTATTCGGCGTCGGCATCAAAGAGTTTGAGCAACACATCTTTGTCGTCTTCAATCAGGCCAGGCGCGCGGCGTGCGCGCATGCGCAACAGGCGAAACACCGGCACGTCTTCGTCGTGGATGGAGAACAACACGCCACGGCTTTTGAGCGACTCGTTTTGCTGGTTGATGATGAAAGCCACCCGCACCGTGCGGGGCTCGTCCTCGTGTGCGATCAAAAAGTCGCTGCGAATGTGCAACTCACCGTTGTCTTCTTCATAAAAGCGCGCCGACTCTTCGATGTCTTCGTCCATCGCGTCTTCGGGAATGAGCACGCCAAAGTGCTGGTTGATCCAGCGCTTTTCTTCCAGGGTGGGGGACTCGAGGTCAACCCAGATGGGTTGAAAGCGCGACAGCTCTTCCAAAGACTCGATTTCTTCTTGGAACAAGCGCCCATTGGCAAGGGTAAAGATGTTGAGCATGGCAAGGGATGACGTCAGTCACCAGGTTTCGAAGGCATTGAGGGAATGGCCGCTTTCGAATCTCTGGCAGCGCGGCCTGTGCAGGCCCATCCGTTGCGCGAAGAAATCCGAAAGCTACCAACTGGGGTAGGTTTCCAAGGAGTTCTCTCCGTTTTTATACAGTTTTCGATTATGTCATCGAAGTATGAAATTTTTGGCTTGGGCGCGGCCCTTTCGCGTTTCATTTTGTCGCGCCGCAATATAAAAAGAGTTGGCAAGAAAAAACAGGGTTTTTGAAGGGATGTGTGGTTGCCAAATGGGGGCGAGCGGAGCATAGTGGGGTTGTCGGTGATGCCTTGGGCTTCGGTGCCTGAGGCGCGCAGACAACCCCACTTGTAATATCAGGAGGCTCCATGAACTTGACGATCAGCGGTCACCATTTGGACGTGACCCCGGCCCTGCGCAGTTATGTGACCCACAAGCTAGACCGCATCACCCGACACTTTGACCAGGTGGTGGATGTCAAAGTCTTGTTGACCGTGGAGAAGCAAAAGGAAAAACAAGGTCGCCAACGCGCCGAGTGCAACATCCATGTCAAGGGCAGCGACTTGTTCGCTGAAAGCGCCCATGCCGACTTGTATGCCGCGGTTGATGATTTGGTGGACAAGCTCGATCGCCAGGTGGTGCGTCACAAAGACAGATTACAAGACCACCAGCACACCACGGCCAAACGGGCCTTGGTCGCCTGAGACGCCGCGAAACCAGCTGGCACCCCCAAGCAAATTGGGTTGGGGGATCAAATGGCCGCATTCGGGGATTTGTTCAAGACAAAAGCCGTTTTGGCTGTGGTTTTGGGCTGACACAAGTGTCACAAAGTCCTTGGGTTTGTGCTCTTGACGGGTGCATAATCCGTCACTCTTTTGTGACACCATCATGAACCGACTCTCCGCCATCCTCCCGCCCGAGCAGGTCTTGGTGTGCGTGGACGTGACCAGTAAGAAGCGCGCATTTGAAGAGGCGGGTCTGATGTTTGAAGACCGCCACGGGATGAACCGAGCCCTGGTCGCAGACAGCTTGTTTGCCCGCGAACGGCTGGGTTCAACAGGTTTGGGTTATGGGGTGGCCATCCCCCATGGCCGCATCAAAGGTTTGAAAACGCCCATGGCTGCGGTGTTTCAACTGGCCGCACCGATTGGTTTCGACGCCCCCGACGAGCAACCCGTCTCGCTGTTGATTTTTTTGTTGGTGCCCGAAGCATCGACCCAAAAGCACCTGGAAATCTTGTCCGAAATCGCCGAGCTGCTCAGTGACAGCCGGGTGCGCGAGCGCCTCAAGTCCAGCCAAGATGCGCAGGAGTTGCACCAGATTTTGTCGACCTGGAAGTCGACCCAGGCTGCCTGAACAGCTCCCAGCTCCCCTCCATGACATACCCGCAGCGCAGTAACCACTCTGGGGGCCCCCTTTGAGGCCCACCGTTGTCAGCGCCGATGTGTTGTTTGAGGCTTTCCGCGAAAAGCTGGGCTGGCATTGGGTGGCGGGCACCGGCGCGTCCGAGCGGCGGTTCGATGAGGTCGCGGTGCGCGCGGCCAGCTCGGGTGCCGACTTGGTCGGCTATCTGAACTACATCCACCCCTATCGCATCCAATTGCTCGGTCACCGCGAAGTCAGCTATTTGAGCAACTCCAGCCCCGAGGACTGTGCCCGCCGGGTGGCGCGCATCGTCACCCTGGAGCCGCCGGTGCTGATCTTGGCCGATGGGCAAGTCGCACCTGAGGCCTTGGAGTCGATGTGCGAGCGGGCCCAAATCCCGATGTTTGCCACCCGCGAGTCCTCGGCCTTTGTGATCGACATCTTGCGCGCTTACTTATCCAAGCACTTTGCCGACCGGGCCTCGATGCACGGCGTGTTCATGGATATTTTGGGCCTGGGGGTGATGATCACGGGCGAGTCGGGCCTGGGCAAAAGCGAATTGGGCTTGGAGCTGATCTCCCGCGGCAACGGTTTGGTGGCCGATGACGCGGTGGACATTTATCGCATCAACCAAACCACCTTGGAGGGGCGTTGCCCCGATTTGCTGCAAAACCTGCTCGAGGTGCGCGGCATCGGTTTGCTCGATATCCGCGCCATCTTTGGCGAGACAGCGGTGCGCCGCAAGATGCGCCTCAAACTCATCGTGCACTTGGTGCGGCGCGAAACCTTGGAGCGCGATTACGACCGGTTGCCCCACGAACCCTTGACCCAGGACGTGTTGGGTGTACCCGTGCGCAAAGTGGTCATCCAAGTGGTGGCCGGGCGCAACATCGCCGTGCTGGTGGAAGCCGCAGTGCGCAACACGATCTTGCAGTTGCGCGGCATCAACACCTACGAAGAATTCGCCGAGCGCCAACGCCAGGCCATGCAGGCCTGAAGCTCACCCAACCGCACTTCGGTGCGGGCAGGCGCTGCGGGTGCAGTGTGCATACAAGCTCAAGGCATGGTCGGCGATGCGAAAGCCCTTGGCCGCGGCCACATCGTTTTGCAGCGACTCGATTTGGGCATCAAAAAACTCCTCGACCCGTCCGCAGTCCAGACACACCAGGTGATCGTGGTGGTCGCCTTCGTTGAGCTCGTAAACCGCTTTGCCAGACTCGAATTGGCTGCGCCGCAGCAAGCCTGCTTGCTCAAACTGGGTCAGCACCCGGTAGATGGTGGCCAAGCCGATGTCGGCACGCTCCTGAACCACCAAGCGGTAAACATCTTCGGCCGACATGTGGCGCTGCCTGCCAGCATGGAAATACGCCAAGATTTTTAACCTGGGCGAGGTGGCTTTGAGGCCTGTGCTTTTGAGATCGTCAATGTGGGCCATGGCGGTTTTGCGGTGTGGGCTGATGCTTGTGCCAGCAGGCCCAGACGCTAGAATCACTGCATGATAGCGTCTGCATGCTCCCGACCTTACCAGCCTCAGCGCACTGCGCCTTGGATCTTGGGCGTGTGTGCGGCCCTGTGTGTGGTGTTGTCGGGTTGCGAAACCGCCAGCCGCACGGCCAACCGCACCATCACTGCGCTCTCGCCCTATCGCTTCGATGTGGTGCAAGGCAATTTTGTGTCCAAAGAACAAGTTCAGATGCTGCAAAAAGGCATGTCGCGCCGTCAAGTGCGCGATATTTTGGGCACGCCTTTGGTGGCCAGTGTCTTCCATGCTAACCGCTGGGACTACGCCTTCACCCTGCGCCGCCAGGGTGCCGAGCCGCAGCAGCGTAAGATCAGCGTGTTTTTTGAAGGCGACACCTTGGTGCGTTTTGAGGCCGATGAATTGCCCACCGAGGCCGAGTTTGCTGCCCGCATCGACAACCGCCGCATTGACATCAAGGTGCCCAAGCTCGAAGCCAGCGAGGCCGAATTGAGCAAGTTCAAGCCCAAAGCGCCGGTGGCGCCAGCCGCCAGCACCCAAGCGCCGGTGAGCATGAGCTACCCGCCCCTGGAGCCCGTCCAGCGTTGAGCTGGGCTGCTTTGACACCCATGACCACGCCCCAAACCCCTTTGCGCATTGCCGTCGCTGGCGCCAGTGGCCGCATGGGCCACATGCTGATCGAAGCGGTGAACAACGACCCCCACGCTCAATTGGTGGGCGCCTTGGATGTCGCCAGCAGCCCAGCCATCGGCAGCGACGCCACGGCTTTTTTGGGGCACAGCAGTGGCGTCACCATCACTTCCGATGTGCGCCAAGGCCTGGCCCAGGCCCAGGTGCTGATCGATTTCACCCGCCCTGAGGGCACCATGGTCCACGCGCAGGCCTGCGCCGACATGGGTGTGCACATGGTCATTGGCACCACCGGTTTCAGCGAAGCGCAAAAAGAGTTGATCGCCCAAGCCGCCCAG
>CAXNFO010000088.1:0-7111 GCA_964201395.1 Limnohabitans sp. | reverse complement strand
GTGATACAGCGCCATGGCGGCGAATTGCGCATTGACAGTCAACTGGGTGTGGGCTCGCGTTTTGAGTTGGCCTTTCCAGCGGCGCGCATGCGCGGCATCAGC
Source organism: Limnohabitans sp. (assembly GCA_964201395.1). Lineage (GTDB taxonomy): Bacteria > Pseudomonadota > Gammaproteobacteria > Burkholderiales > Burkholderiaceae_C > Limnohabitans. Next base: position 7,009 of record CAXNFO010000088.1, on the reverse strand, counting down.
CCTTTGGTTGACGCTGGATGACTTTCGTCAGCAGCCACATGAATATCATCGAAGTCAGCGCCAGAGCCAGGCTGCTGCTGATCCAAAAAGCGACGGGGTGTTGCAATGCCGGGGACCACGGTGTGCCGTGGTAAGCGATCCATTGGCCACCGCCCAAGCCCAAGCCCCAAAGCATCAGGGCATAAACCAATAAGGGCATGAGTGTGACCTTGTGGCAGCGCAGCAAAAACATGCCCAGCGCTTGCATCGCGTCTCCCAAGTGGAACAGCGCCAACCAAGCCAACAATTGGCTGGCGAGTAAGGCCACCTCGGCTTCTTGGCTGTACACGGCGGCCAAGGGGTGGCGACACAGCCAGACCAGCAATCCCAGCGCCAGTGCACACCCGGCGACCAGCCCAATGCCCAGTCTTTGAACCTCAAACGCACGATGGGTTTGGTTGGCCCCGATCCAATAACTGACCCGGGCGCTGGTGGCAATGGACAAAGACAAGGGCACCATGTAGAGCAAGGTGGCCACATTGGAAGCAATTTGGTGGGCGGCCAAAGGCAAGTTGCCCAGGCGGGCGATGAACAAAGCCATGAAAGCAAATGAAGACACTTCCACCAACAGCGACAAGCCATTGGGCAGACCCATGGCCAACATGGGCTTGATGGTGGCCCAATCGGGCTTGCGCCAGGGTGCGCCAATGTGCAAAGGTTTGTACAAGGGGGCCCAAACCAACAAGCCGATCATGGCCATAAGCATGGCGAGATTGACCCACCACGTGGCCCAGGCACAACCGATCAGGCCCATGCCGGGTTGGCCTTGCGTGCCCAAGGCCAGCCACATCGATAAGGGGGTCTTGACCAGCAAGGCCAACACTTGAATCAGGGTGATCACCCTGGGGTGACCCAGGCTTTGGTTCAGGGTGCTGAACATGCGAAACAGCAATGCGGGTGCCAGCGCCCAAGACAAAATGGCCAGGTAGTCTGTCACCACACCTTGCAAATCAGCGGGCACCTGAGTCCATTCCAAAATCAGTTGTGGGTGACACAACAAATAGGCCCCGCCGATGCTGAGCAAGCCACAGATATACAGGCCTTGTTCAAAGCAGTGGCCGATGGCTTGTTTTCGGCCCGCCCCCATGTGCTCGCTGAAAATGGGCAACAGGGCTTGCAGCACCCCCATCAGGGCCACAAAAACGGTGATGTACAAGGAAGAGCCGACCGATAACGCGGCCAATGCTTCGGGTGAACTGCGACCGGCCACCAAGGTGTCGGTCACGCCAAAACCCATCACCGCAATTTGACCAATGAACACGGTGGCCGCATGGCCGGCGATCAGCCGCCGTTCATTCATGGTGGTGGGGTGTTCGATGGGGCGGGGGTGATCTGTCGATAGATCAACAGGTTTTCATAGGCGCGCGTGGGCCTTTGAACCTTTTGAACCTGGGCCCATCGCTGGGGGTCGGGTGCATGCGTGGGGTCGCTGGCCCACTGCGGGTCCATCAGCAACCATTCGCATCGGTTGGCCGCGCTCAGGTTTTCCAAGCGCCAGGGTCCGTGCCACTTCAAGGCTGCTACTTGGCCCGCGTTCAACCCGTTGATGGCCACGCAAGCGGTCTCGGGAACGGCCAATTTGACTTGTTGAACCAAGGGCACATAACTGCGGGCGTAGTTCAACAATGGCAGCCAAAGGGTCATCAACAGCAACCAGCAAAGCGCTGCGCCGGCCGAGGGCAACACCAGGCTTTTCCACAAGGCCGTTCGATGTCGACCCACCCGCCAATGAACCAGCCAAATCCATAAGGCTGAGCCAGCCAAGGCCACGATCACATGCAAGTATTCAAAGCTGGGTGTGAAACCCGGCGCCAGTCGCGCCACATTGGCGGCCGGTTGCGGCGGCCACCCAGTCTGCATGGCCAGCCACACCACCCAAATGACCACACCGCAGCCGGTGAAAAACAGCAAGGTGAACCAGTCAATCAAAGCCGTGACACTGCGCTTCAGGGTGGGCAGCGCAAAGGCCGCCATGGCGGCAAAAGCGGGCAAGGCCAGCAGCAAGGTGCGCTCTGAGGCCGCTGTGATGGCGCTGGCGACAGTCACGACCGCAATCATGGTGATGGGCCAAATCACATGTATGGACCACGGGCGGCGGCTCCATTGGCGCCGCCAACTCCATGCCGACCACAGTGCAAGCGGCCAGCAAGGCCAGGTGAACCACACCATCAGCTCCAGCCAGCGGCGCACATCAGAGCCTTGCAAGGGCCACGTGCGCAAGCGCCAACGCCACAAGCCCCATTCGCTCACCAAGAGGGCCAGGAGCAACAAGGCCGCAAGCAAAAGCCCTGCCAATGCCAAGCGTTTGGTGACAGACAGTTCTGGTGTTCCACCCAAAATCAACAATAAGCTTGCCGCGCCCAAAGCCATGGCCAAAGTGGGTGCGCCACTGAGTGCCAGCACCAGCAAGCCCAGCGCGCTGATCAGGCCACCACGCCAAGGCTTGCTTCCCAACAGGGCCATGCCCATGAACAAAGCACTGCTGCCACCCAATTGAACCAACATGGGCGAGGTTTCATGCAAGGGAACCGCCAGACCCAGGCATGCAATCAATGCCAATAAACCCGCATCGGCCAGGGTCCGCGCATAGGCTTTGGGTTCCGCCTCACCACCGAAAGCAAAGCTCACGGGTTGGGCCTGGGGACTTCGGGCCAGGGCTTCAATGGCGTACCAGGTCATGGCCAAGCACAAAGCGGCAATCGCCATGAACGGTAGGCGAGAAGCCATCACGGGCGAGAGCCCATCGGGAGCGACAGCCAAGGCCCAGGCACCCAACCAAAAGGGCAAAACCCCATCCAGTTCGGGTGGCAAACCCATCAAGGTGGGTTGCCACCACAGGCTTTCACCTTGGGCCAAGGCCAGCATTTGGCCAAACGCCGCCATGTCCCAGGGGCGCCAAGGGTCGCGCCCCAAAAAGCCGGGCAACAAATAAACCACGCACAACAACAGCAAGCCCCAGCGTGGCAGTCGGCGCACGCCGCTTTGGGCAACGAGGGCGGGGTTGGGTGTGTTCAAGGGTTCAGCGCGGGAATGGCCTCAAGGGCTGTGCGGTCAGCCATAAAAAAAGCAGCGCGGTCGTCCCGTGCTGCTTTTGTATGGGTGAAGACGGCTTACTTGGCGGCAGTCTTGTACTTGTTGCGGAATTTCTCCACGCGACCGCCCATGGTGTCGACCGACTTTTGGGTGCCGGTGTAGAAAGGGTGCGATTCGCTGGAGGTGTCCAACTTGTACAAGGGCAGTTCGCGTCCATCATCCATCTTCACCATTTCTTTGGTGTTGGCGCAAGAGCGGGTAACAAATTTAAAGCCGTTGGAGAGGTCGACAAAGCAAACCTCGCGGTAATTGGGGTGAATGCCGTCTTTCATGGGGAGTCCTTTGATCAGCTGCAACAGCCACGCCAAACCATTTTGGCGCACTTTTCGCAAAACGGGAGATTATGCCACGGCTTCAGCCGCCCCGGCGCATCAGGTCAAAGAAGTCGACGTTGGTTTTGGTCGACTTCATGTTCTTGAGCATCAGCTCCATCGACTCGATTTCATCCATGTTGTAGATGAACTGTCTGAGGATGCGGGTTTTTTGCAAAATTTCCGGCTGCAGCAGCAATTCTTCGCGGCGGGTTCCGCTGCGGTTGAGTTGAATGGCGGGGAACACCCGTTTTTCGTACAAACGGCGATCGAGGTGGATTTCGCAATTGCCGGTGCCTTTGAACTCTTCAAAAATCACTTCGTCCATGCGGCTGCCGGTATCGACCAAGGCCGTGCCAATGATGGTCAGCGAGCCACCCTCTTCAACATTGCGCGCAGCGCCGAAAAACCGCTTGGGGCGTTGCAAGGCATTGGCATCGACGCCGCCAGACAGAACTTTGCCGGAGCTGGGCACCACATTGTTGTAGGCACGGGCCAAGCGGGTGATGGAGTCGAGCAAGATGACCACATCTTTTTTCAACTCCACCAAACGTTTGGCGCGCTCGATCACAATTTCGGCCACGTGCACATGGCGTGCGGCAGGCTCGTCAAAGGTGGAGGCGATGACCTCGCCGCGCACGCTGCGCTGCATCTCGGTCACTTCTTCGGGGCGCTCGTCGACCAACAAGACCATCATGTGGCTGTCGGGGTAGTTGGCGGTGATGGCATGGGCAATGTGCTGCATCATCACGGTTTTGCCGCTTTTGGGCGGGGCGACCAACAAGGCGCGCTGGCCTTTGCCAATCGGGGCAATGATGTCAATGATGCGCCCGGTGATGTTTTCTTCGCCTTTGATGTCACGCTCCAGCCGCATGTGTTCCTTGGGGAACAAGGGCGTGAGATTCTCAAACATGATCTTGTGTTTGTTGTTCTCAGGCAAATCGCCGTTGACCTTGTCCAATTTGGTCAGCGCAAAATAACGCTCGCCGTCTTTGGGAATGCGCACCTCGCCTTCCACCATGTCACCGGTGTGCAGGTTGAAGCGGCGCACTTGGCTGGGGCTGATGTAGATGTCGTCGGTGCTGGCGGTGTAGCTGGTGTCCGGGCTGCGCAAAAAGCCAAAACCGTCGGGCAGGATTTCGAGCACGCCGTCGGCAAACACCTGTTCACCAGCGCGGGCGCGTTTTTTGATGATGGCAAACATCAACTCTTGCTTGCGCATGCGGCCCGTGTTTTCGATTTCGAGCGCTTCGGCCTGCTTGAGCACTTCAGACACGTGCAGTGCCTTGAGTTCGTTCAGATGCATGGAAAGACTCCTGCGATGGAGTTCATAAATAAATGGGGGGAGGGGGGAGCGGCCGCAAGGGCCATTCGATCCGCTTGGGATCCCGTCAATCGGATTGGACGGGAGGCATCAACGGGATGATTATGACAGGAAAAAAAACTGGGTCGGCGGACCCAGGTGGCTGGGGTTCAGGCCAATTGCTGATCGATGAACTCGGTCAATTGGGCTTTGCTCAGGGCGCCCACCTTTGTTGCGGCCAGTTGGCCGTCTTTGAACAGCATCAGCGTGGGGATGCCACGGATGCCAAATTTGGCGGGAATGTCACGGTTTTCGTCCACATTCATTTTGGCGATTTGCAGCTTGCCTTGATAGCCGTTGGCCACATCGTCCAAGATGGGGGCGATCATCTTACAAGGGCCACACCACTCAGCCCAGTAGTCCACCAACACCGGCGTTCCCGATTGGAGAACATCGGCTTCAAAGGATTGGTCGGTGATGTGTTTGATGAGGTCGCTGGCCATGTGTTGTCCTGTGGTGGTGTGGCGTATTGAGTGCAGATTGTGACAGAAAGCGCTGATTTCAAGGGGCCACTGCGCGACCCTGCGGGCTTGGCAGGTGTGACCCATGGGGTCTGAGGGGGCAGTGCGCTGTAGCGTTGTGCGCAGGACCGCAAAAGGGGAGTTGACGAGCCTTGACCCCGGCACTGGTTCCACAGTTAGAGCTGCTTGGTTCCCCACCTGACTCGGTTGGCCGCTTAGCCATGCGGGAAGGCCCGTCGATGCTGATTGTAGGTCACGGTGGCGGCTGCGTCATAGAATCCCAGTCATGTCTTACTTGGTGCTCGCCCGCAAATACCGCCCCAAAAACTTCACCGAGATGGTGGGGCAGACCCATGTGGTTCGTGCCCTGGTCAATGCCCTGACCCAACAGCGTTTGCACCATGCCTATTTGTTCACCGGCACGCGGGGGGTGGGCAAAACCACCGTTTCGCGCATCTTGGCCAAGTCGCTGAATTGCCAGGGTGCCAACGGGCAGGGCGGCATCACGGCCGAGCCCTGCGGCGTGTGCGATGCCTGTCGCGACATCGATGCCGGGCGTTTTGTGGACTACACCGAACTCGATGCGGCCTCCAACCGAGGTGTGGACGAGGTTCAAGCCTTGCTGGAGCAAGCGGTTTACAAGCCGGTGCAGGGGCGCTTCAAGGTGTTCATGATCGACGAGGTTCACATGCTCACCAACACGGCGTTCAACGCCATGTTGAAGACCTTGGAGGAGCCGCCCGATTACCTCAAATTTGTGCTCGCCACCACCGATCCGCAAAAAGTGCCGGTCACTGTGCTGTCGCGCTGTTTGCAATTCAATTTGCGGCCCATGGCGCCGTCGGTGTTGGTCGATCACTTGGTGCATGTCCTGCAAGCCGAAGGGGTGCCGCATGAAATGCCGGCCTTGCGCTTGATGGCCCGCGCAGCCCGGGGTTCCATGCGGGATGCGCTGAGCCTGACCGACCAAGCCATGGCATTTGGAGCTGGACAGGTGATGTTGGAGCCGGTGCAGCAGATGCTGGGATCAGTCGATCGCGGCCATGTGTTTGGCTTGATCGAAGCCTTGGCCCATGGAAACGGGCAGCAAGTGGTGCACACGATAGAGCAATTGCGCGCGCAAGGCTTGAATGCAGCATCCACCTTGGAAGACATGACCGTGGTGTTGCAACACATGGCGGTGTTGCAAGCGGTGCCTGGCGCCAGTGAAGAAGCCGATGCGGACGAAGACGCCCAAACCGAGCGCCAATTGGCCAGCCTGATGCCGCCCGATGAAACACAACTGCTCTACAGCATGTGCTTGCATGGGCGCGCTGAGCTGGGTTTGGCACCCGATGAGTACGCCGCCTTGACCATGGTCTTGTTGCGCTTGCTGGCATTCAAATCTCCGCATCAGCCCAGTGCCGACACGGAAAAAAAAAGCCTGAAATCAGCCAGCCCTGAGCTGGCGCATCCCAGGGCTATTTCGGCCCCAGCAGCCCCAAAGCCGATGAGCAGCGGCTCAGTCAGCCCCCAGCCGGCACCCGTGGCGGTGCCCTTGGCGGGCCCGACGCCAAAACCTTTGCCCCAGTCTGTTGCACCTGCTGCCGCTGAGCATTTGCCACCCGGTCGCCAAGTGCCGGTGCGCGACACTTCCGCCAGCCCAAGCTTGGCTCGATCCGACAGTCCCCAGTCTGTTGTCTCGGGTGGTGGGGCGATACCGGTGCGTGACCTGGGGCCTGCAGCCGAACGCTTGGACAAAC
>CAXNFO010000087.1:0-7132 GCA_964201395.1 Limnohabitans sp. | reverse complement strand
GGATTGCAAAAACCCGCGTCTTCATCATTTGTAGGCGATCTCAGCCCTGCGGTTTTTGGCAAAAGCTTCTTCAGAGCCGCCAGCCATGGCGGGCTTTTCTTTGCCCAAGCTGACCGCCTCAATTTGTCCATCTGAGACACCCAGCAGATTGAGTGCCTTGCGCACAGCCTCTGAACGCTTTTGGCCCAGCGCCAAGTTGTACTCACGGCCGCCACGCTCGTCGGTATGGCCTTCCACAGCCACGCGGCGTTTGCTGTCTTGTTTGATATAGGCCGCATGTTTTTCAATCACCGCCTGAAACTCGGGCTTGATGGCAAAACTGTCGTAGTCAAAGTAGATGACCTGGGCCACACCCGCTGGACCACTGGGCACAGCAGCCAGGGGACGTGCGTCAACGCTGGCCACGGCCGAGCGTACCGGAGGCGGCGCTGGTGCTGGCGCTGCCGCAGGCGCAGCCACTTGCGTGCCTGCTTTGTCTTCGACGGGGACTTCATTGAGCTTGACTGGCGATGAACAGGCCACCAACAAAGACAGCACAGCCAAAAGAAAGAGGTTTTTTTTCATGTAGTGTTCTCCAAAAATTACTGCTTTAGAAATGGCCCCCAATGGGGCTCTCGAATGTCACCATTTTGCCCGGACAACCTGGCTTTGATGCGACCATCGACCGTGGTGGTCATCAAGGCCTCGCGGCCTTGAAGCTGGGTTGAGAAGACGATCAAACGACCATTGGGTGAGAAGCTGGGCCGCTCATCCGGGCCGGTGTCGGTGATGGATTGAACCGTTTCCGACTTGAGGTCCATGACCTGCAACTTGAACTGACCGTTAATGCGGGAAATGTAAGCCATCCAGCGTCCATCGGGGCTGATGACTGGGGAGATGTTGTAAGTGCCTGAGAAGGTCACGCGTTGCACAGGCCCGCCCATGGTGGGTGTGCGATAAATCTGGGGCGAGCCCCCCCGATCGCTGACGAAATAAAAGGCCGAGCCATCGGGGAAAAAGGCAGGTTCGGTATCGATGCTGTTGGATTGCGTCAACCTGCGCGGCTCACCTCCCTGTGCCGGTATCAGGTAAATCTGTGACCCCCCGTCCCGGCTGAGCGTGACCGCCAAACTGCGGCCATCTGGCGACCAAACTGGGGCGCTGTTGTTGCCCTTGAAATTGGCCAGCACGCGGCGCTTGCCTGAGTAAACATCGTGCACATAGACCACTGGCTTGCGCGCCTCAAAGGACACATAGGCCAACTCTTGCCCATTGGGTGACCAATTGGGTGAAATGATGGGTTCTGGGCTGGTCAATGCCGCTTGGGCATTTTCGCCATCGGCATCGGCCACCCACAGGGTGAAGCGGGTGCCCAGCTTGGTGACGTAAGCGATGCGGGTTGAAAAAACGCCTTTTTCACCCGTCAGTTTTTCATAAATGAAGTCGGAAATGCGGTGGGCAATCATGCGCAAATCGCCGGTGGGGGTGGCGAAACTCTGCCCGCCCAAATCTTGGCCCCGCACCAAATCCCACAACCTGAAGCGAACATCAAAACGCCCATCTGCCAACTTGGTGATGCTGCCCGTGAGCAAGGCTTCATCACCTTTTTGCTTGAGCGCAGAGAAATCGGGCCGGGCCAGCTCATCCATGGGAGCGGTCAAGGCATTTCCCCGAAATTGGCCACTGCGTTCCAAATCAGCTTGAACAATGGCTGATATTTTTTGGGGCGAGGCCTCTTCACCGCGCAGGGAGGCAATGGCGATGGGGATTTGGGTCAGGCCCACACCCGAGACTTCAACCCGGAATTGCGCCAAAGCAGGCCATGCCACCAGACATTGCGCGAGCAAAATCCAAAAAACAAACTTGGCTAAAAAGGGGGGGCAGCGGTCAAACAAAGTTGAAAAATTGGAAGACAGAGCAACCGCTATAGTAGCACCATCCCCCATGTATTTGACTCGCTGTGCCCACCTCCGCCCTCTATAAACGTTTGTTTGGCTATGCCAAGGCTTATAAATGGGCGTATGCGATTTCTTTCGTGGGAATGGCCTTGACCGCGGTGACCGAAGCGATGTTGCCGGCCATGATGAAGTACTTGCTGGATCAGGGCTTTCAGGTTCAAACCAAAGCGCACATCTTGGCCATTCCCTTGGCCATTGTGGGCCTGTTTTTGGTCAAAGGCGTGCTGATTTATGTCAGCAACTATGTCGCCACTTGGATCACCACCCATGTGACCATGGCCTTGCGCAATGACATGTTTGCCAAGATGCTGCGCCTGCCCTCCACCGCCTTTGCAGATGCCCAGGGCAGTTACATCTCCAAAGTGCTGTATGACGTGCTCAATATTGGTGAAACCATTTCACAAGTGGTGGTCTCGGCTTTTCGCGAAGCCTTGACGGTGGCCACCTTGATCGCTTATTTGCTGTATTTAGATGTCCGCTTGGCCTTGATTGCCTTGAGCGTGGGACCTTTCATCATTGGCTTTGTGCGCCTTTTTTCCAAGCGCCTGCGACAAGCCGGGCGCAAGGGCCTAGAATCGATTGGCGACATCACCCATGTGCTGGAAGAGTCGGTTTTGTGCCAAAAAATCATCAAGATTTACCAAGGCCAAGCCACTGAAAAGCAGCGTTTTGAAGCTGCTAACGGGCGTTTTCGCCGCTCTCAAATGCGCGAGGCCATTCCCGCCTCGGCCACCACACCCTTGACCCATTTATCCGCATCCATCGCTTTGGCCGTCATCGTTTATTTGGCGCTCGATCAGGTCAACCAAGCGGGCCCACAAACGGGCGTCACCACGGTGGGCGGATTTGTGGCCTTTGTCACCGCCATGCTGATGCTGCTGGCCCCGCTGAAAAAACTCACCGAGGTGAACACCGCCTTGCAGCGCGGACGGGTTTGTGCCCAAAGCGTTTTTGCGTTTCTAGACAGCCCTGAGGAAGAGGACAAGGGTCGCATCGAATGGCGCCACCCCCAAGGCCGTGTGGAGTTTCGCAACGTCAGTTTCAGTTACGGACCGTCCACCCCAACAGCTTTGGATGCGATTGATTTGCGCATCGAGCCAGGCCAAACCCTGGCCTTGGTGGGGGCCTCTGGCGGGGGCAAGTCGACCTTGGCTGCGTTGCTGCCGCGTTTCATGTCGCCCACCCAAGGGCAAATTTTGATCGATGGTGTGGATGCCCAAGACTACCGTTTGATGTCGTTGAGGCAACACATGGCGCTGGTGACCCAAGAGGTGTTGCTCTTCAATGACACCATCGCGGCCAATATCGCCTATGGCCATGCCCACCCAGACAAGGCCGCTGTGGAGAAGGCCGCCAAAGCCGCCAATGCCTGGGATTTCATCTCCGCCCTGCCCCAAGGCTTGGACACCCTGGTGGGAGAAGCCGGCATGCGCTTGTCTGGCGGGCAGCGCCAACGCATATCGATCGCCAGGGCCATTTTTAAAAATGCACCTATTTTGATTTTGGATGAAGCCACTTCTGCCCTGGATGCCGAGTCGGACCGATCAGTTCAAGCCGCCTTGGCCAATTTGATGCAGGGGCGGACGTGTGTGGTCATTGCCCATCGCTTGTCCACGATTCAACACGCGGACCGGATTGCCGTTTTGAACCAAGGCCGCTTGGTGGAAACGGGTAATCATGAGGAGTTGCTCCAACTCAATGGCATTTATGCCTCCTTGTACCGCTTGCAATTCAATGAGCAACCCGCTTAGTTCAAGCCAATGATGAACCCATCCATGGACCGGTGTGCGGTATCAGTGATCGTGATCACCCTCAACGAGGCCGAGCGATTGGGCGCCACCTTGCAGGCCTTGCAATGGGCGCAGGAAATCATCGTCGTCGACTCGGGCAGCACCGATGGCACCTTGGACATTGCCCGGCAATGGGCAACGCGGGTGGAACACCGTGACTGGTCTGGGTTTGGCGCACAAAAAAACCATGCTTTGTCTTTGGCCAGTTTGCCCTGGGTGTTGTCGATTGACGCCGACGAACGGGTCACACCCGAGCTGGCCGAAGAAATACAGGCATTTGTCAATCGCGATGGGGGAGGTTATTTGGCCGCCAATCTGCCGCGTTTGTCTCGCTATTGTGGCCGTGAGATTCATCACAGTGGCTGGTGGCCGGACCCGGTTTGCCGTGTCTTCAAGCGCGGCCAAGGTCGATTCAGCGATGATTTGGTGCACGAAAAAATCATCTGCAAAGGGCCTGTTTGGAACTTCCAGGGCTTGCTGATGCACGACAGCTTCCAAAATCTGGATCAAGTGCTGCACAAGTTGAACCAGTACTCCCGCGAAGGCGCGCTGAACTTGCAACGCAAAGGCAAAAAGTCGAGTTTGCGCAAGGCCATTGGACACGGCTTGTGGGCGTTTTTTCGCACTTATGTGTTGCAGCGCGGGTTTTTGGATGGTCGCGAAGGCTTTATCTTGGCGGTCTCCAACGCCGAAGGCACTTACTACCGCTACCTCAAGCTGATGTACTTGAATGAGCGCAAGCCGGCCGCAACGACATGAAGATCTCCGTGGTGGTCACCACTTACAACCGACCGCAAGCCCTGCGTTTGGTGCTGAACGCCTTGTTGGCCCAGCGACAAGCCCCATTTGAAATTTTGATCGCGGATGACGGGTCTGCGGGTCCCACCCGAGAGCTCATTCGCCAGATGGCCCAGCAGGCCGCTGTCCCGATTCAACACCTGTGGCAAGCCGATGACGGGTTCAGGGCGGCTGCGGCGCGCAATCTGGCCGTGGCTGCAGCCCAAGGCGACTTGGTTATTTTTCTAGATGGCGATTGTGTCCCCCGCCCCGACTTCGTCGCCGAACATGCCCGCTTGGCGCAACCGGGCTGGTTTGTGCCGGGCAGTCGCTTGTTGCTGAGCCCCCTTTTGACACAAGAAGCAGAGGCCCAACAATGGCCCATTCACCACTGGGGACGATGGGCATGGTTAAAGCACCGCTTGAGCGGACATACCAATCGTTGGTTGCCTTTGGTCAACCTGCCTGGCCAAGGCTGGCGGCTCAGGCAAGCAGGGCATTGGCAGAGCGCGCGCACCTGCAACATGGCGGTGTGGCGCACCGATTTGGTGGCGGTGAATGGATTTGATGAAAGCTATCAAGGGTGGGGCCACGAGGATGCCGATTTGGCGGTTCGCTTAATCCGCCACGGTGTGCGCCACAAAAATGGCCGTTTTGCGCTGACGGTGTTGCACCTGTGGCATGCGGAAAATGACCGCTCCCAATTGCCCGAGAACGTGGCCCGCTTGGATGCCATCCTCAAGGGGCAGCACACCCAAGCGCCCATGGGCCTGGCGCAGCGTTCGCCCGATTCGGTCCGACAAGCCATGCAGCCCCGCGCATGAAGACGATCCCCATATTGATGTACCACCAGGTCGACGACATGCCGCCATCGGATGCGCCATTGCGAGGCATGACCGTCAGCCCTCAGCGCTTTGCGCAACACATGCGCTTTTTGAAAACTTGGGGCTTTCAAGGCCTTTCCATGCGCGACTTGGAGCCTTACCTGAACGGCAGTTTGAGCGGCCGGGTTGTGGGCATCACGTTTGACGATGGGTATGCCAATACACATACCAACGCCATGCCCATCTTGCGTCAATTTGGATACACCGCCACATGCTATGCGGTCAGCCGCCATGTTGGAGGCCACAACCATTGGGACGCTGCTTCTGGAATGGCCACCAAAGCCTTGATGGATATTCCAGCTTGGCGTGAATGGGTGGCTGCAGGCATGGACGTGGGATCCCACACCTGTGACCACATCGACTTGAGCCAATACGATGAGGCCATGGTGCGCCACCAAATTCAGCGATCCAAGTCTGAGTTGGAGCAGATGCTGGGCACCGAGGTGCGCCATTTTTGTTATCCCTACGGTCGTTTTTTGCCCGAACACCCGGCATGGGTCCAACAAGCGGGTTATGTGTCTGCCACCACCACCCAAAGAGGTCGGTCGACTTCTGCCCTGGGGCCTGCGGCTTTTACCCTTCCCCGGGTATTGGTCAACCACCGCAGCACTTGGGTGCACATGGCGCTCAAATTGTTCACGGGTTATGAAGAGGGCCGTTGAGCGACCTTGCCGGTCAATGCCGTTGTGCCATGAGTTTTTCAAACAAAGCTTCGTGCGCCTGAGCGCACTGGGACCAGGTTTTTTCCTCGGCCCAGGCATGGCCTTGTGAAGCGAGGCGCTGCATCAATTCGGGTTGACTCACCAACTGCTGCAAAGCCGTGGCCAAGGCTTGGGCGTTGGTGGGGTCGGCCAAAATCAATGCCTGTGTGCCATGGGTCAATTCGGCGCTGATGCCGCAGTACGGCAAGCCACTGACCACCACCGGCAAACCATTGGCCATGGCCTCCAAGACCACCATGCCGTAGGTGTCCTCCAAGGTGGGGTGGGCCAGCACATCTGCGGCCTGATAGGCCGAGCGCAAATCCTGCTGAGGGCCGATGAACAACAACCTCTCCAGCACCCCGGCCTCTTCGGCCAAGGCGCGGTAAGCCGATGGCGGTGGGATGTGCCCGGCGATCACCAGTTTCCATGCGTTGGGTAATAAACCCAGGGCTTGGATCAGCGTCTTGAGTCCTTTGCGCAGGGGGTCATTGGCAACCAATAATGCCAGCCGCGCATCTACCGGCAGTCCCAGGGCCTCTCGGGCCCGGCGTTGGTCGGTCTCAGATTTGGGCGCAGCGGCAATCACCCCCGGTGTGATGACATGGACTTGGCCTTTGGCAGCGGGGTAGGTTTGCTCCAAGGTCATGCGCAAGGGCTCAGACACAGCCAGCATGGCCCTGTGACCGTTGGAAACGCCTCGCAAACGCGAGCCCTCGAGCCACCAATACGCCAGCAATCTTGGGCTGGTGAGGATCTTCACAACGCGCAAAAATTTGCGCCAACCGTGGCGGTTTTTCAGCAGGCTGTGGCGGATGGGCAGCACATGAAAGCACTGCACATTGCCATGCCAACTGTGCTCATGGGAGTACACCACATCAAAGCCATGGCGTGTCAGCCAGGCCGTTGCCAAGGCAAACCACAACTGATTGATCCACCTGGGGCGGCGCAACGGGCCGGCAATTTTGTGTGGCACCCACCCTTGGGGCGATGCTGCGCCAAACGTCTGGGCAAACACATGCACCTCGTGGCGCAGGGCCAAG
>CAXNFO010000086.1:0-7150 GCA_964201395.1 Limnohabitans sp. | reverse complement strand
TGGGCATTTTTTGCTGAGCTGGCTCGCCGCCCCAGCGGCTGGGGATGCGGGCCTCGGTGATGCTGGCGGTCTCGAGCAGCACGTCGTACACGCTGAGCAAGAGCTTGCGTTTGTCCACGCCCGAGCTCATGGTGGCGTTGCCTTGGGGGTCCAGATCGATCATCAACACCCGTTGGCCCACAGCGGCCAAACCGGCGGCCAGGTTGACGGTGGTGGTGGTTTTGCCCACCCCCCCTTTTTGATTGGCAACACAGAAGATATGCGACATGGGTGGGTGCCTTGGGGTGAATGGTTTTATTTGCTCAGCGCCAGGCGCAGGCCAAAGGCAATCAGCAAGCCGCCTGCGGTTTTGTTCAGGGCCTGGGCCAGCCAGGGGCGCGCCTTGACGCGCTCGGCCAAACGGTGCGCCAACAAGGACAGGCCGATGCCGTACATCGCCGCCAGTCCAGCGGCGGTCAAGGCCATGGCGGCAAAGGTGCCCAGGCTGGGTGCCACAGCGGGGTCGATGAACAGCGGGAAAAACGCCATGTAAAACACGATCGCCTTGGGGTTGAGCAAGGTGATGAAAAAAGACTGCCGAAAGTAGGCCCCGACGGGAATGTCGACCACTGACGCTTGACCGGCCTTGGCCAAACACATCTTGGCCCCCAACCAGGCCAGGTAAGCGGCGCCCATCCACTGGATGGCGGTGAACAAGGTGGGCGTGGTCAAAAGCACCGTGGCCACACCGGCCACGGCCAACCATATCAACACTTGGTCGCCCACGAGGATGCCCGCCGTCGATGCCAGGCCACCGCGCACGCCACCCTTGGCGGTGCAGCTCAAAATGGCCAGGTTTCCGGGCCCCGGAATGAACAAAAAAACCAACACGGCCACCACATAGGCGCCGTAATCTGCCACACCAAACATGCACACCTCTCCTTGCTGGGGCTGTGAGTGTAAAGCCTGGGGTGGTTCGCGTGTCCACTTTCGTGTGAATCGGGCCGGCTAGAAGGCGCTGCTTGGCCGTCACAAAGGGTCAGTGCCCATGGGCGTAGAAGGTATGCCTGTGGCGCGTTTCGCCCAGTGTTTCACATGAAACAAACGGGCTGGAAGGCCTCAGCAGGTGAGGGCGGGGCGCATCCAGACCAGGCAGCGCTGGGCGTCCAACCCGGGAACGAGCAGTTGTTCCACATGAAACACATTCACCTCGTGCCCCAGGGCGGACAGCTCTTCGGTTGGCGTCTTGCCTTTGAGTGCCAGCCAAACACCACCCGGAGAAAGTGCTTTGGCCGAGCCGTGCACAAAATCGGCCAACGAAGCAAAGGCGCGCGAGCACACCACGGCGTGGGGCGTGTCTATGTGCTCAATGCGTTGATGCAAGCCGAGCAGGTTGGCCAGTCCCAGGCTGGCCGCCACCTGTTGCACAAATGCGGCTTTTTTGGCCACGGCGTCGAGGCAGGTCACTTGGATGTGCGGGCAGGCAATGGCAATCACCACCCCAGGCAGGCCCGCGCCCGAACCCACATCCAGCAGACGCATGGGTTGGGCGGGCGTGTTCGCTGGTGTGTCCAGGTGCCGCAGCAGGGCGGGCACCACGGCCAGGCTGTCGAGCAGGTGCAGCGTCACCATTTCCAATGGGTCGCGCACGGCGGTCAGGTTGTAGACCTTGGACCACTTGTGCAGCAAACCCAAGTAGCCCATCAGGGCATCGGTTTGCGCTTCCGACAACGCCACGCCCAGTTGCTGGCTGCCCGCTTGCAGGGTGTTTCGCGCCACGGCTCGGGTGCTGTCGTCCCAAGGGGTTTTCGTGGTGGGTTTGGCCCCAGGGGACGCGGGCTTGGGGGTGGATGCCTTGGCTTGTTGCCCAGGCGGTGTTGGTTTGGGCGGGCTGGCCCTCAAGGCGTGGCCTCGGCCGGCTCGGGCGCAAAACCACTGAAGCGGCCCCGGCGCAGGTGGATGAGCAATAAGGAAATGGCTGCGGGCGTCACGCCCGAGATGCGCGAGGCCTGGCCCAGGGTTTCGGGCTTGTGGCGGTTGAGCTTTTGGCGCACCTCCATGCTCAGGGCACTGACTTGGCCATAGTCCAGGTCAGCGGGTAAGGCCATGTTTTCAAAGTGGGCGGCGCGACCCACCTCGTCGCGCTGGCGGTCGATGTAGCCGGCGTACTTGGCGGCAATCTCAACTTGCTCGACCACGGCCAGCGCTGTTTCATGTGAAACACCGCCGCTGGCCAAGTCGGCGCTGAGTTGCGGGTTTTGATAGCGGCCGCCATCTAGGCCCATCAAATCTTGGTAGCCCACACCGGGGCGGCGCAGCAAATCGGCCAAGCTGTGCTCGTGTTCAATGGGCTTGCCCAATACGCGCACCGCCTCGTCGGTACTCAGGTTGCGCGGGTGCACCCACAGGCTGCGCAGGCGTGCGGCCTCTTGGGCCACGGCCTCGCGCTTGGCCTCGAAGGCACGCCAGCGTTCATCGTCCACCAGGCCAAAGCGGCGGGCGGTTTCGGTCAGCCGCAAATCGGCGTTGTCTTCGCGCAGTTGCAAGCGAAACTCGGCGCGGCTGGTGAACATGCGGTAGGGCTCGGTCACGCCTTTGGTCACCAAGTCATCGGCGAGCACACCCAAATAGGCTTCGTCACGCGCCGGCACCCAAGGGGCTTCGCCACGGCATAGCAAGGCGGCATTGATGCCCGCGAACAAGCCTTGGGCGGCGGCCTCTTCGTAGCCGGTGGTGCCATTGATTTGCCCCGCAAAAAACAAGCCCTGGATGGCGCGGGTTTCAAAGTGGCGTTGCAGGTCACGCGGGTCGAAATAGTCGTATTCAATCGCATAGCCAGGGCGCAGGATGTGCGCGTTCTCCAAACCGGGGATGGAGCGCACCAGGGCGTACTGGATGTCAAACGGCAAGCTGGTGCTGATGCCGTTAGGGTAGACCTCGTGGGTGTCGAGGCCCTCGGGTTCGAGAAAAATCTGGTGGCTGTTTTTGTCGGCAAAGCGGTTGACCTTGTCTTCGACGCTCGGGCAATAGCGTGGGCCCACGCCTTCGATCTGGCCGGTGAACATGGGGCTGCGGTCAAAGCCGCTGCGGATGATGTCGTGGGTCGCTTCGGTGGTGTGGGTGATCCAACACGGCACTTGGCGCGGGTGCATGTCGGTGCGGCCCATGAAACTGAACACCGGAACTGCACCGGCGGTCACTCCGCGTTCAGCGGCCAGGTCGGCGCCCACCATGCCGTCGCCGGGTTGTTCTTGGCAGCGGCTGAAGTCAATGCTGCGCCCATCCAAGCGCGGCGGGGTGCCGGTTTTGAGCCGACCTTGGGGCAGCTTGAGCTCTTTGAGCCGTGCCGACAAGCTCACCGCTGGCGGGTCGCCAGCACGGCCACCGGCGTGGTTGTTCATGCCCACATGGATCTTGCCGTCCAAAAACGTGCCAGCGGTCAACACCACGGTGCGTGATCTGAAGCGAATACCAACTTGCGTTACAGCGCCCACCACGCGGTCACCCTCGACCATCAAGTCGTCCACGGCTTGCTGAAAAAGCCACAAGTTGGGCTGGTTTTCCAGGCGTTGGCGGATGGCGGCTTTGTACAACACCCGGTCGGCTTGCGCCCGGGTGGCGCGCACGGCGGGCCCTTTGGAGCGGTTGAGGATGCGAAACTGGATGCCCGCCTCGTCGGTGGCCAAGGCCATGGCCCCGCCCATGGCGTCGATTTCCTTGACCAAGTGACCCTTGCCGATGCCGCCGATCGAGGGGTTGCAACTCATTTGCCCCAGGGTTTCGATGTTGTGAGACAGCAACAGGGTTTTGCAACCCATGCGTGCCGCGGCCAAGGCGGCCTCGGTCCCGGCGTGGCCGCCGCCGACCACAATCACGTCGAAGGTTTGGGGATAAAGCATTTGGGGTGGGCGCCCAAGCGTTGAGCGCCAGGGCGATACAAAGGAATCGGTGGGGTGCACAACCGCGCGCACAAGGCGGTAAACCGGCGGGTGCCGATTTTATACAGGCACAGCCGAAGCTGCAGCTTTTTTTAGCAGCGACCCCAACGCGTTGTTTTGGGCTCGAAAGAGCCTTCATCGTATTGCTTTGAAGCGCGCAAGGACTCGCGCTTATCCCTGCGTCAAGTGAGTGCCACGTCACCCAGGTTCGCAAGCCCTGTGGCATTTAGGGTAGATTGCAGGCTGCGCCGGAAACCCGGTGTTTTGGAGGATTTCCCCGTGTACGCATTCAAATACCAGCGCGCCGAGTCGGTGGGCGCGGCCAGCGCGGCCTTGAGCGCCGATGGCTCGGCCAAGGTCTTGTCGGGCGGCATGACTTTGCTGCCATCGATGAAACACCGCTTGACCGCACCATCGGCACTGATCGACGTGGCCCGTTTGCCCGAGATGACCGGTGTGCGCCAAGAGGGCGACCACTGGTGGGTCGGCGCGGCCACCAAGCACCAAGACGTGGCGGCCCACCCGGGTTTGCAAAAAGCCATGCCAGGTCTCGCCACGCTGGCGGGCTTGATTGGCGACCCGCAGGTGCGCGCGCGCGGCACCTTGGGTGGCTCCTTGGCCAACAACGACCCCAGCGCCGACTACCCATCGGTGGCCCTGGCCTTGCAAGCGCAGATCATCACCGATCGGCGCACCATCAACGCCGACGACTTTTTTCTGGGCATGTTTGCCACCGCCTTGCACAGCGACGAAGTCATCACCGGTGTGCGCTTTCGCACGCCGCAACGCTGTGCTTATGCCAAGTTCAAACACCCGGCATCGGGCTATGCGATGGCCGGTGTGTTTGTGGCGCAGTACGCCGCAGCTGGCGCCGCCAACGACGGCTGGCGTGTCGCTGTCACGGGCGTGGCCAATGGCGTGTTTCGCTGGCACCATGCCGAACAGGCCTTGGCTCAAGGCACGCAACCACCAGCCTTGCAGCGCGACGACGTGATCGACGACGTGCACGCGCCCGCCGCCTACCGCACCCACTTGGCCCTGCAGATGCTGGCGCAAGCCCGCCAATCGCTTACCTAAACCCAACCCGCGTTGCCCAGCCACGCCACACCTTCGCATGAAACTCAACCTCACCCTGAATGGCACCCCCCGCAGCGCTGACGTGCCCGAGCGCACCTTGTTGGCCGACTTGCTGCGCGACACCTTTGGCATGACCGGCACCCATGTGGGTTGCGACACCACGCAATGCGGTTGTTGCACCGTGCATGTGGACGGACAAGCGGTCAAGTCCTGCACCATGCTGGCGATGCAAGCCGATGGCTGCACCGTCACCACCATCGAAGGTTTGGGCGCCAATGGATTGCACCCGGTGCAGCAAGCGTTTTCGCAGTGCCACGGCTTGCAATGCGGCTTTTGCACCCCCGGCATGGTGATGGCCTCGGTGGATTTGTTGCGCCGCAATCCCACACCCACGCCGGATGAAATTGCCGAAGGCTTGTCGGGCAACCTGTGCCGTTGCACTGGCTATGTCAACATCATCCGCGCGGTCCAACAAGCCAGCCAAGCGATGCAAGGAGAGGCACCATGAATGCACCCCTTTCTGCCCAGCTGTTGCGCAAAGAAGACCAACGCCTGATCACCGGCACCGGTCAGTTCAGCGCCGACGCGCAAGCGGTGGGCTTGTTGCATGCTTATGTGATTCGCTCACCCCATGCCCATGCCCGCATTGCCCACATGGACCTGAGCGCGGTGCGCAGCGCAGCTGGTGTGCACCAGGTGTTGACCGCACAAGACATCCAGGACGCGGGCTTTGCCGACTTGCCCAATGTGGCGCAGGTCAAAGGCCCACAAGGCCAGCCCCAAACCGTGTGCACCATGCCGGTGTTGGCCCGCGACAAGGTGTTGTATGTGGGCCAACCGGTGGCTTGGGTGGTGGCCGACACCGCCTTGCAAGCGCAAGACGCGGCCGAGCTGGCGCAAATTGATTACGACACCCTCGACGCCGTGGTCACTTATGCCGATGCCACCTCCCCAGGCGCGGTGCAACTGCACCCGCAAGCACCCGGCAACACCTCGGTCCAATTTGAGGCGGGCGACCGCGCCGCCGTGGATGCGGCGTTTGCCCAAGCGCACTTTGTCAGCGACATCGCCGTTGACAGCCAGCGTTTGGTGGGCTCGCCCATGGAGCCTCGTGCGGTGTGGGCCTGGCATGACGAGGCCAAGGGCGTCACCCATGTGCACACCCCCACCCAAGGGGTGGGTGGCATGGCCGGCTTTTTGGCGCACATCACGCGCTGGTCCCCTGAAAGCATGGAGGTCCACACCCACGATGTGGGCGGCTCGTTTGGGCTGCGCGCCACGGCCTACAGCGAACACCCCTTGGTGATGCTGTCCACGCGCTTGCTCAAGCGACCGGTGCGTTGGGTGGGTTCGCGCTCAGAGATTTTTGTCAGTGACTGGCACGGCCGTGCGTTGCTTTTGCATGGGCACATTGCCTTGGATGCACAAGGCCACATTTTGGCCATGCGCTTTGAAAACCAGGTCGATGTTGGCGCCTACAACGCCTACTTCAGCACACACATTGGGGCGCGCAACCTGTCGATCACCATGGGCGGGGCCTACCACGTGCCGGCCTTGCACATGTCTGCGCACATTTACTACACCAACACCGTGCCGGTTTCGGCGTATCGGGGGGCGGGCCGACCGGACATTGCCTATGCCATTGACCGCTTGATCGACCATGCCGCACAACAGCATGGCCTCGACGGGGTGGCGATTCGGCGCAAAAACTTCATTTCACCCCAAGCGTTTCCCTACACCACGGCGAACCAAACCGTGTACGACAGCGGCCATTTTGAGGCCGTGATGGACCACGCCATCGGCATGAGCGAGCCCCAAGGCTTGGCCCAGCGCCGCGCCGATGCTTTGCAGCGCGGCTGCTTGCTCGGGCGTGGTTTGGCGTATTACTTGGAAGCCTCGGGCCCCGGTGGCGCGGCCAAAGACCAGGTGCGTGGCAGTTTTGATGCGCAAGGCGTATTGACATTGCGCGCCTTGACAGGCGCTTCCGGCCAAGGCCATGAAACCAGCTTTGCGCAAATCGTGCAAAACGAAATCGGCCTATCTGCCAGTGCCGTGCGCTACCTGGCCGGAGAGCCGGAAAAAGGCTTGGTGGGCAACAGCACCGGCGGCTCGCGCACCTTATACGGTGCGGGCAGTGCCATCAAAAACCTGTGCCA
>CAXNFO010000085.1:0-7166 GCA_964201395.1 Limnohabitans sp. | reverse complement strand
GTTGCAAAATACAAAGAGTAGCCGTTCACCGCAGCCCCTTGTTGGCGCACCGGGTCACCCATGGCCGGGTCTTCGACCTTGATCACCTCGGCCCCCATGTCGGCCAAAAACATGGAGGCAAATGGGCCTGACAAAATGCGTGTCAAGTCCAACACGCGAATGCCCTCAAGTTGCATGCGTCAGTCGAGTTTGATGTTGGACTCTTTGGCAATCTTGCCCCAACGGGCATAGTCAGCGCGCACAAATTGGCCAAACTCCTCGGATGTGCCACCCACGGCTGTGGCGCCGCCGTTGGCGATTTTTTCACGCACATCGGGCAAGGCCAAAACTTTATTGATCTCGGCATTCAAACGCGCCACGATGGCCGCAGGGGTGCCCACCGGCGCAAACAGACCCAACCAAATGCCCACATCGATGCCTTTGATGCCGGCTTCATCCAGGGTGGGGGTGTCGGGCAGCATGGGCGAGCGCTTGGCCGTGGTCACAGCCACTGGCTTGAGCTTGCCACCATTGACCAGGGGCAGCACCGAGGGCACCGACAAAATGGCCAGGTCCACCGAGCCACCGATCACATCGTTCAAAGCGGGCGCTGCGCCTTTGTAAGGCACGTGCAGCAATTTGGTTTGTGTGGCTTGTTTGAATTGCTCGGTGTACAAATGCCCCACCGTGCCATTGCCTGCCGATGCCCAGGTAAAACCATTGCCGGTTTTGCCTTTGGCCACCATGTCAGCTGGGTTGTTGATGCGGTGTTGTTGGCCCACCGGTTGTGCGTTGCTGACAATGGCCAGGGGGGCCACGGTGGCTTGGATGATGGGAGTGAAACTTTTCACGGTGTCATAGCCCACATTGGGGTACAGCCATGGGCCCAGCATCATGTTGTCGCTTTGACCCATGACGATGGTGTACCCATCAGGTGCTGCTTTGGCCGCGGCTGCAATTGCCAAATTGCCGCCAGCGCCCGGCATGTTTTCCAGCACCACCGACCATTTGGTGACTTCGGCCAATTTGGTGCCCACCACGCGCGACACAAAATCAGTGCCACCGCCCGGGGGGAAAGGGATCAACAAGCGGATGGGCTTGCTGGGGTAGTCGGCCTGGGCCCACACCGAAGTGGCGCAAAAAATTGCCAACAAAGAAAAAATGCGACGTGTGGTTTTCATGGGGTCCCCTGAAAAATGGTGGCAGGCTGCACAGGTGTGTGTGGTGATCAAACGCATTCGTCTGGTCGGGCTGGGCATCATAAACTAGGCTTTGTGCAAACGGACCCGACCCGTCGAGTTCACACGCCCCATTCCAGCCACATCCGAAAGCAGTTCATGTCACCCAGTCTTTTGCCCAAAGCCGTTGTCTTGTTCAGCGGGGGTTTGGACTCTTCCACCGTGGTCGCCATGGCCCAGCAACAAGGCTTTGAGGTTCATGCCTTGAGCTTTCGTTATGGGCAGCGGCATGTGGTGGAGTTGCAAGCCGCCCAGGCGGTGGCAAAGCGCATGGGCTTGCGCCATCACATCACGGTCGATGTGGACTTGCGGGCGTTTGGCGGCTCGGCTTTGACGGCCGACGTGGCCGTACCCAAAGGGGCGCAAGCACACCCTGATCAAAGCGGAATTCCGATCACTTATGTGCCCGCACGCAACACGGTGTTTCTCAGTTATGCCTTGGCATGGGCTGAAACCTTGGGCAGCTTTGATATTTTCATGGGGGTCAATGCCTTAGACTATTCAGGCTATCCGGATTGCCGGCCCGAATACATTCATGCTTTTGAACGTATGGCCAATTTGGCCACCAAGGCGGGCGTAGAAGGCCGCCAACGGTTGAAGATTCACGCGCCCTTGATGGCCATGAACAAAGCGCAAATCATTCAAGCAGGTGTGGCCTTGGGGGTGGACCACGCCCTCACCAGCAGTTGTTACGACCCGGGCCCGCAAGGCGAACCGTGTGGCGCTTGCGCCTCGTGTCAACTGCGGGCCAAGGGCTTTGATGAGGCCGGCATGAACGACCCCTTGTATGCCCGTTTCAACCTGCCTGGACCCACAGCTTGAAACAAGCCTCGATGGGGTTGAAAGGATTCACCCTCACTCGGGTTGAATGCCGGCGGCTTTGATCAAAGGCACCCAGCGATCGATGTCGCGCTTTTGCAAAGCTTTGGCGTCGTCGCCCATGACCGCCATGGGTCGACCACCGGCTTTTTCAAAGCGTTCCACCACGTCGGGCGCGGTGATGACTTTGCGCAGCTCGGTGCGCAAGCGGTTGAGTTCAGCGACCGGGGTTTTGGCGGGTGCGAAATAACCAAACCAAGATTCCAACTCCAAGGGGGCCACGCCGGTTTCGCGCAATGTGGGGACGCTGGGGTGAATCGGCAAGCGCGCTGCACCGGACACCGCCAAGGGCTTGACGCTGCCCGCGTCCACATGGGGGCGGGCCGTGGAGGACAGGTCAAAAAACACATCCACCCGCGCGCCCAGCAAATCGGTGTAAGCCGGTTGCGCGCCCCGGTAAGGCACATGGGTGAGTTGCACCCCGGCCAAATGCCACAAAGCAGCGGCCAAAATGTGTTGGCCTGAACCGTTGCCTGCTGACGCAAAGGTCAGCTTACCGGGGTTGGCGCGGGCATGCGCCACCAATTCGGCCAGGCTGTTGAAGGGCAGGTCTTTGCGGCCCATCAAGGTGTAGCTGTAGGCCACGGCCAAGCCAATCGGTTCAAAGTCTTTGAGCGGGTCGTAGCTCAGGTTTTTATACAGGCCCGCATTGAGCACCAGGTTGGACACCGAGCCCATCAGCAATGTGTAGCCATCGGGCGCGGCTTTGGCGGCCAATTCGGTACCGACCAGGGTGCCTGAGCCCGTGCGGTTTTCGACGACCACGCCGTTTTTGAACACCAAGGCCAATTTGTCGGCCAGCACGCGGGCGACAAAATCGAAACCGCCTCCGGGCGGTTGGGGCACGATGACGCGGATGGCGCGGTTGGGGTAGGGCTCTTGCGCCAAGGTCCAGGGTGTGACACCCCATGCGCTGGTGGCCAAGGCGGTCAAGGTGAGGCGGCGGTTCAGCATGCTTCAGCGCTCCAAGGGTTTGCCGCCCAACCAGTTGGCACCACGGCGGTACAGGTCTTGCACGCCTTCGCCTTTGAGCATGGGCATGTCCATTTTCACGTTGTAGCCAATCCGGGTTTGGATATAGGCCAGGTGGCGATAGCCTTCGGGGAAGGTGGCCAACGCAGCTTGGTCGAGTTCGAGTTTGGCCGCCGGGTCCAGCGGGTCGATGCGGTCTTTTTCATAAATCGGTTGGCGATGCACCAAGCCCCAGCGGCCTTCGCGCTCTTCAAAAAAATCATAAAACCGCCCCGTGCACACCACGTCGCACAAACAGCCTTCCACCATACCGCGTTGGGAGATGGTCATTTTGGTTTGGGCAATGGCCCGCGTGCCTTGCACATCGATGGCCGAGCCGCCCAGAAAGTGCAGGATGCTCACGCCCTTGTTCCAGCCTTCGATGGTGACGCGAATGAAGTCTTCAAATGGGCCTTGAAACCAGGTGGCCATCATCACGCCATCGTCGTGCCACACAGTGCGAAAGCGGTCCCACAGCCCAGCGTCGCGGTACACCGCCCAGTTTTCCACGAGTTGGCGGATGCGCAGTTGTTGTTGCATTTCAGGGGTCATGAATATCTCGCAGGGTGATGGGGATTGATGAAAGCGGCGCATCTTAGCCAAATTCTCAGGTCATGATGTAATCCGCCCTGCAATTTCATCAGGAGAGCCGAACATGACCAAAACACTCATCCGCGGCGGCACCATTGTGTCGATGGATCCAAAAATTGGCGACTTGCCCCAAGGCGACGTGCTGATCGATGGCGAGCGCATCGCCGCCATTGCCCCGCACATCCAAGCTGACGATGCCCAGGTGGTCGATGCCAGTGGCACCATCGTCATCCCTGGCTTGGTCAATGCCCACATGCACACCTGGCAAACGGGTTTGCGCGGTGTGGCGGCCAACTGGACGGTGATCGAGTATTTCAAAAAGATGCACGCCGGATTGGCCACCTTGTTCCAACCCTCCGACATCCATATTGCCAACTTGGTGGGGGCCCTCAATCAAATCAACTGCGGCACCACCACATTGGCCGATTGGTGCCACAACAACCCCACCCCGGCGCACACCGACGCGGGCATCGATGGTTTGGCCGCCTCTGGAATCCGGGCGGTGTTTTTCCACGGCTCGCCCAAGCCCGACCCCAAGCCGGGTCAGAAACCGTTTTGGGAAGTGCCGCATCCGCGCAGCGAGGTCGAGCGCTTGCTCAAAACCCGCTTTGCCAGCCAAGACAGCTTGCTCTCTTTGGGTTTGGCCATTTTGGGCCCGCACTACTCGACCTATGACGTGGCGGTGGACGACTTCAAACTCGCCCGCGAGTTTGGTTTGATCGCCAGCATGCACTGTGCCGGCGCTGCGGCCCGCGTGCCCGATGGTTGGGACCGATTGGCCAAAGAAGGTTTGCTGGGCGACAACAACAACATCGTGCACGGCAACGACTTGACCGATGCGCAACTGCGCTTCATGCTCGACCAAGGCGTGAGTTTCTCCCTGACCCCAGAGACCGAAATGTTCCAAGGGCATGGCTTTGCCATCACGGGACGCTTGCGCAGCATGGGCGCACAGCCGTCTTTGGGGGTGGACTTGGAGTCTTGCATCAGTGGCGACATGTTCACTGTGGCGCGCATGGCCTTGGCTTCCCAGCGGGCATTTGACAATGCCCAGTCCAAGGTCGAGCATCAAAAATTGCCCGACACCACCACCATCAGTGCGCGCGAAGCCCTGGGCTGGATCACCTTGGAAGGGGCCAAGATGCTCAAGATGCAACACCGGATTGGTTCGCTGACACCGGGCAAACAGGCCGATATCGTGATGGTGCGCGCCGATGATCTGAACATGGTGCCGGTGCATGACCCTGTGTCGACGGTGGTTACCCAAACCAGCTTGGCCAACATCGACTCGGTGTGGGTGGCGGGTCAGGCCAAAAAACGTCACGGCAAGATGCTGTTCACCGATATGGTGCGCCAGCAAGCGGCATTGGGGGCCTCAGGCCTGCGGATCATGCGCGATTTGAACAACTTGATCCAAAACCACTAAGGTTTACGCTGATTGAATCAGCGTTTTTTTTGCCTATCATGTCGATAGATTGCATCAGGAGTAAACCATGACATTTTTTACATATATTTCCCGTCGTTCAGCCTTGGCCTTGTCGGCCGTGGCTGCCTTGGGCCTGGGCTCGGCTGCCCTGGCCGCGCCCTCGGGCACGCCTGTCAAGGTGGGCGGCACCTTGGCCCTGACCGGTCCTTTGTCGGCCACAGCCCTGATCCACAAATTGGTCGGCGAAATTTACGTTGAAGAATTGAACAAGAAAAACGGCTTGTTGGGTCGCCCCGTTGAGTGGGTGCTCAAGGACGACCAGTCTAGGCCCGACTTGGCGCGCACCTTGTACGAACAAATCGTCACGGTTGACAAGGTTGATTTGTTGATTGGCCCCTACGCCACGGCCAATATTTTGTCGGCCATGGGCGTGGCCCAGCGCTACAACAAGGTTTTGATCCATCACACATTTGGAATTCCTAGCCTGGCCAAATACGATATGCATTTCCCCACTTGGGCCACCGGTCATGTACCGGAGGTGACGCTTCCGAACATGATGTTCGATGCATTGAACGCTGGCCCCAAGCCGCCTAAAACGATTGCCATCGTGACATCCAAGTTTCCAGCTACGCATTTCATGTCTGTGGGTGCGCGCGACATTGCTAAAAAGCGAGGTTTAAGTGAGGTCTTGTATTTGGAGTGGGAATTCGGTAACCGCGACTTCGGCCCCATTGCCAGCCGCTTGAAAGAAGCCAAACCCGATTTCATTTGGGCCGGTGTGATCGCTTTAGAAGGCATGTTGTTGCTCGACGCGATGAAAAAAATTGATTACCCCGCGCCACAAATGTTCCACTATTTGCCCTCTCCTGGGCCCATGCTCAAGTCGCCTGACGCCAAAAATGCTTTGGCTGTGACCATCTTCGAGCAACACGCCCCGATGATGAGCAATTTTGGCGCCACCGAGTTCGCCAAGACCTTTAACGAGCGTGCCGCCAAGGCCGGTTTGCCCGACACCCAGGTTGATACCCAGGCGGCTGCTTCTTTTGCCGCATGGCAGGTGCTGGAAGCCGCGGTCAATGCGACCAAGAGCTTTGACGACAAAGTCTTGGCCGCATGGCTGAAAAAGAACACCGTCAACACCATCCAAGGCCCGATGCGCTTTGATGGCCCTTCCAACTACGGTGATGACCTGTCCAAGATCAAGCAAGTTCAAAACGGTGAGTGGGTTGTGATTTGGCCCCGCGCCTCGGCCAAACCCGGCGTCAAGCATTTGCTGCCTTGATTCCTTTGACCTGAATGCAGTTACCCAGCCTTGAGCTGCTCGGACAGTCTTTGCTGTCCGGGCTTTTTATCGGTGGCCTCTATGGCTTGCTCGGACTCGGTTTGAGCTTGTCTTGGGGCATGTTGCGCCAAATCAACTTGGCTCACTTTGCCCTGTCTTTTTTGGGCGCTTACCTGACCTACCAACTGTCCAGCAGTTTTGGGGTGGACCCGCTGATCACATTGCTCATTGTGGCGCCAGGTTTTTTTGTGTTTGGCATGGCCATGCACTGGGTGTTTGCCCGCTTCAAGGTCACGCCTTTCAACTCCTTGTTGGTCACCTTTGGTTTGACGGTCATCATCGAGAGTTTTATCCAGTGGGTGTGGACGGCCGATTACCGCAAACTGGAGTCGCATTACGCCGAGGTCAAGTTCAAGATCGGTGCCATGTACATCCCCTTGCCTGAATTGCTCACCTTGCTGATTTCGGTGGCATTGGCCCTGGTCACTTGGGCCGTGTTGCGCTACACCCCCATTGGCAAGGCCATGCGGGCCATGGCTGAAAACCCCAAGATGGCTGCCGCCTTTGGCGTCAATGAGCCCATGTTGGCTTTGTTGTTGTCGGGTGCGGCCTCGGCTTTTGCGGGGGTGGCGGGTGCTTGCTTGGCCCTCAGTTTCACTTTGGCACCGTCTCAAATTTACGCTTGGATTGGCGTGGTTTTTTCAGCGGTGATGATTGGTGGCTTGGGCAACCCACTGGGCCCCTTGATCGCCGGCATTGT
>CAXNFO010000084.1:0-7201 GCA_964201395.1 Limnohabitans sp. | reverse complement strand
ATCAAGTCGTCGCAGCCACCCACATGCACGTCACCGATGAAGATCTGGGGCACCGTGCGCCGCCCGGTGACGGACATCATGTGGGCCAACTGGCTCGGGTCGGTGTCGATGCGCACTTCTTCGATGTGCTCCACCCCTTTGGACTTGAGGATGTTCTTGGCCCGAACACAGTAGGGGCAGACCGCGGTGGTGTACATCTTGATGGGGGGCATGGGGGTCCTTTCAGGTCTGGATCGGGTGTGGCAATTCGATGATCTGGGGTGGGGCGCAGGGGTTCAGGCCTTTTCGGTGGGCATGTTGGCGTCGCGCCAGGCCTTGAGGCCGCCTTGCAAACAAAACACCTGCTCATAACCCAATTTTTTGGCGCTGGCCGCGGCACGTTGGGCGCGCTGACCCGATGCACACACCATCAACAAGGGGGTGGTTTTGTTTTTAGCCACTTGGGGCAACTGGGCCTCCAGTTGGTCCAAACCAAGGTTGTGGGCGTCCACAACATGCCCAGCGGCAAATTCTTCGGGGCTGCACACATCGATGACCACGGCTTTTTCGCGGTTGATTTTGAACACAGCGTCATTCACGCTCAAACCAGGGGCGCTGAAACCTTGCAAAGTGGGCCACAGGAGCAAAAGTCCAGAGCTCAGCGCGATGCTGATGAGCATCCAATTGTCGGCAATGAAAGTCAACGGGTGTCCTGTTCTGTGGAGGTGGAAAGCGGCCATTCTAAAATCACCCGCTTTGCCCTGCCCTCAGACACCTCAAAAGACCATGTACAAGCTTGTCCTTCTTCGCCACGGCGAATCCACCTGGAATTTGGAAAACCGCTTCACCGGCTGGACCGATGTGGACCTCACCCCCACCGGCGTGACCCAAGCCCTTGCCGCTGGACAGCTGCTCAAAGCCGAGGGTTTTGAATTTGATGTGGCCTACACCAGCGTGCTCAAGCGCGCCATCCACACCTTGTGGCATTGCCTGGATGGCATGGATCGTCAGTGGCTGCCGGTCACCCACAGTTGGCGCTTGAACGAGCGCCATTACGGGGCACTGCAAGGCCTGAACAAAGCCGACATGGCCAAGCAATATGGCGACGAGCAGGTGCTGATTTGGCGCCGCAGCTATGACACCCCGCCCCCTGCCCTGAGCGAGAGCGACCCGCGCAGCGAACGTGGCGACCCCCGTTACGCCCAACTGCCCGCCGAGCAAGTGCCGCTGACCGAGTGTTTGCAAGACACCGTGGCCCGTGTGCTGCCGTTTTGGAACGAGTCCATCGCGCCCGCGATCCTGTCTGGAAAACGGGTTTTAGTGGCTGCCCATGGCAATTCCATTCGGGCCTTGGTGAAATACCTCGACCAAGTGTCGGAACAAGACATCGTAGGCTTGAACATCCCCAACGGCATCCCCTTGGTGTACGAGCTGGATGCCCAACTGCGCCCCTTGGGCCACCGTTATTTGGGCGACCCTGAAGCGGCCGCCAAGGCCGCAGCGGCAGTGGCCCAACAAGGCCGCGCTTGATACACCCAGGCCAATCCAATAAGGCGGGATGGGCCTTGCCCCAGCAAGGCCATGCACGGCCCCCGTGCTCGTTGTATATTGCACACTTATTCATTCGCGGCTGCGGCAGGACAACATGGGTCAAAAACTGAAAATCGTGAGCTGGGTCTCGATTGGCGTCTTGGTGGGGTCCTTGACCACCTTGTCGCTGCATTCGGGCGCCCGCAGCGCCATGTCCCCGCTGCCGCTGGAAGAGTTGCAACAACTCGCCGCCGTGTTCAGCATGGTCAAAAGCGACTACGTCGAAGCGGTGGATGACAAAAAACTGATCTCCGACGCCATTGCCGGCATGGTGTCCAGCCTGGACCCCCACTCGCAATACTTCGACAAAAAATCCTACAAAGAGTTTCGCGAAGGCACCGCTGGCCGGTTTGTCGGCGTGGGCATCGAAATCACCCAAGAAGACGGTTTGGTGAAAGTGGTCTCCCCCATCGAAGGATCTCCCGCCGACCGGGGCGGCATCAAGTCGGGCGACCTGATCACCAAGGTGGACGACACAGCAGTGCGTGGCCTGAGCCTGAATGAAGCCGTCAAACGCATGCGTGGCGAGCCACGCACCAAAGTGATATTGACCATTTTCCGCAAGTCCGAAAACCGCACCTTCCCCGTCACCATCGTGCGCGAAGAGATCAAAGTGGTGAGTGTCAAAGGCAAGCCCATCGAGCCCGGCTACGGTTGGGTGCGTTTGACCCAGTTCCAAGAGCGCACGGTCGAGGACATGGTCAAAAAGTTGGAAGACATTTACAACCAAGACCCGCAACTCAAAGGTCTGGTGCTGGATTTGCGCAATGACCCCGGCGGTTTGCTCGATGCGGCGGTGGCGGTCTCAGCTGTCTTTTTGCCCGACGATGTGACGGTGGTCTCCACCAACGGCCAACTTGAAGAAAGCAAATACGTTTACAAAGCCTCGCCCCAGTTCTACCTGCGCCGTGGAGCCGACCCGGTGCGCCGCTTGACTGAAACCACCAAGGGCATCTTCAAAAAAATACCGCTGGTGGTGTTGGTCAACGAAGGCTCGGCCTCGGCCAGCGAAATCGTGGCTGGCGCCTTGCAAGACCACAAACGCGCGACCGTGATGGGCAGCCAAACCTTTGGCAAAGGCTCGGTACAGACCGTGCGCCAATTGGGCCCCGACACCGCCCTGAAAATCACCACTGCACGCTATTACACCCCCAGCGGCCGCTCGATCCAAGCCAAGGGCATCATGCCCGATGTGTTGATCGACGACACCTTGGAGGGCAGCCCCTACGCCGTGCTGCGAACCCGCGAAGCCGACCTGGAGAAACACCTCAACAGCGGCCAAGGCGCTGAGGTCAAAGACCCGGCGCGCGAAAAGGCCCGCGAGGCAGCACTCAAGCGGCTGGAAGAAGAGTCCAAAAAACCCAACAGCGAGCGTCGCCCCCCTGAATTGGGCAGTGCCGAGGACTTCCCGCTGCAACAAGCCATCAACCAACTCAAAGGTCGCCCGGTGGTGGTCAGCAAGACCCAAACCGAACGCCCCGCCGAGAAAAAGGAGCAATGACCGACGACCAGTTGCTGCGCTACTCTCGCCACATCTTGCTCGATGAGGTGGGTGTAGAAGGCCAGCAACGGTGGCTAGCTGCGCATGCCCTGGTGGTTGGTGCCGGTGGTTTGGGCTCTCCAGTGGCTTTGTACTTGGCCGCCAGCGGTGTCGGTCGCCTCACGGTGGTCGACCATGACCACGTGGACCTGACCAATTTGCAACGCCAAATTGCCCACACCACGGCCCGCGTGGGCCACCCTAAAGCCAGCTCAGCCGCCACGGCCATGCAAGCCCTCAACCCCGACGTGCAAGTGCACGCCCTGACCGAACGGGCCGATGCCGCGTTGCTCCACACCTTGGTGGCCCAAAGCCATGTGGTGATCGATTGCTGCGATAACTTTGAAACCCGACAAACGGTGAACGCCGCCTGTGTGCAACACCGGGTGCCGCTGGTCTCAGGTGCGGTGATCCGCTGGGATGGCCAGGTCACGGTGTTTGATCCGCGTGAAAGTGACTCACCGTGTTACGCCTGCGTGTTCGCACCCGACCAACCGCCGCCCGAAGTGCAATGCGCCACCATGGGCGTGCTGGCGCCTTTGGTGGGCGTCATTGGCAGCTTGCAAGCGGCTGAGGCCCTCAAATTACTCGCGGGCGTGGGCACCAGCTTGATGGGCCGCTTGCAAATGCTCGATGGTCGGCACATGGCTTGGAGAGAATTGCGCTTGCCACGCCAAGCCGATTGCCCGGTGTGCGGCAGCGGGCAGGCCCACTGAACGGCCTTCACCTCATGGGCACGGCCCGTGGCGTTGGCGAAATTCACGTGGGCGCATGGCTTGGGGCTGGCCAAACAAACCCAGTCGGTTGATGGCCGCTTGCTGCTGCTGAAAGGCATAAGGGCCGGGGTCGCGGCGAAATTGGTATGACCAGGCATGGCCTTGTGCCACCAATCGCGCGCCCACATCTTCGCCATTGACAAACACCTGGGCCAACCAGCGGCCATGGTCATCCACATCATTCAATTGCACCGTGACACGCTGGCCCCACACCAACCGGGCCAAGGCTTCGCGCGACTGCATGCCCCAGGCTTGGCACACCTCGGGCGCGTCAATGCCTTTGATGCGCAGCTTCTGGCTGGCCCCGCCTTGGGCAGGCTGCACATGCAAGGTGTCGCCATCGACCACTTTGGTGACCCAGCCCACCCATTGCGATGCGGGCGTGCCAAGGTTTGCGCTCTGGGCAACGGGTTGCAGAGGTGGGGCCGCACCCTCGGCCCAAGCCACAGATCCTGCGACCAGCGCCACCCAGGACCCGATCAACCAAAGGCCAGCATGGGCCATGGCCCGGCCATGAGTGAACAGTTGTGGCAAATGACCCATGGTGTGCGGCCCAGTCTTCGGGGTTGCGGTGGCTGTTGAAATCAAATTTGCGGTGCTGGCCAAGGGGCGGTGACGATCCACCCCTCCAAAGGGTCGAGCTGCGCGGGCAAGCCGCACAAGGGGTCGCCTTGCGCGCGGCGCTGGGCAGCCCAAGCGGCTTGCATCAAACACAACACCGCGTCCAAGCTGTCGGCGCTGGCGTCCTCTGCCAAAGCGTCGCGCTGGGCATGGCTGAGCACCAAACGCATCTCCAAGGCCTGGCCCATCTCCATCGCATGGATCAGGTCTTTGCGGGCAATCAATCGCTCGGGGGTTTGTTTGGCGCGGTCGTCGCTTTTGTAACTGCGCCCACCCAGCACTGCGCGGGCCAGATAGCCGGGATAGGCCTCCAAGGCAACGCGGCGCGGGTCACCTGGGTGCAAACCTGGGAAATGCACCCCGGCTTGGAGCAACAAGGGCACCCCCGCATGCAGCATGAAGGCCACAGGCGGGTTGACCCATTTCATCGACGGGCTCGATCCCGCAGGGCCATCGGTGGCGCGGTGGGCAAATTTATGGCCCACGGGCCTGGCATCGCAAAAGGCTTTGAAGCTGGCCCGAATTTGTGCGCGATCCAAACTGGCGTAATGGTCCATGCAAGCGCGCCAATCGAGCGGCCAATTCAGCTGCGTCACCAATGCACGCGGCAGGCCAAAGGGCAGGTCAAAGCCGCCCACCCAGTCGCCGTCTTGCGCCATCACCTGACCCCATTCGGTCAGGCTGTCACAGCGCTGCAAACGGTCCAGGTGCACGCGCGCACCCTGGCAGCGGCCCCAGGCCAACACAATGGGTTTGCGTCGGGATGGGCTGCTGCTGAAGTCGCAGCCCAGAACGGCCAGCATGGCCCGGTCAGCCGCGCCCAATGATGGAGGCGGTGGCCATCAGCTCTTCCAGCAAGGCCAGCGACACGCTGCCAGAAACAGCGTAAGGGTCGAGGTCATGGGTTTCAGAGTACTTGAGAACAATGGAGGTGTTCAAGCGCGTGAGGTTGACCTGGCCCATGGTCCAACCGCCAAAACGGCGCTCTTTGATTTCTTCATACAACAAGATGACCACATCGCGGTGGCGCTCGTCGTTGGCGATTTGGTGATACAGGGCATTGACCTGGTTGCGACCGCCCTCCAAAGCCTGCAGGTAAATGCCACCGCCATAGCACAAGATGCCGGTGATGCCACTGGACAAATTGTGTTCGCGCGATGACGCCAAGATGGAGTCGGTGGGGCTGCCGCTGGCGGGGTTGACG
The DNA here is from genome assembly GCA_964201395.1 of Limnohabitans sp. GTDB lineage: Bacteria > Pseudomonadota > Gammaproteobacteria > Burkholderiales > Burkholderiaceae_C > Limnohabitans. Next base: position 1,491 of record CAXNFO010000084.1, on the reverse strand, counting down.
GCGCGGCTGACATAAATCATTCGAACCAGCATGGGGTCAATCCTTTTGTGGGATGAGGGACAAAAATTCGCGGCGCAAATTGGGGTCTTTCAAAAAAGCCCCGCGCATGACCGAATTGATCATGCGGCTGTCCATGTCTTTGACGCCGCGCCAAGCCATGCAAAAGTGGGTGGCCTCCATCACGATGGCCAAACCATCGGGCTGGGTTTTGACCTGGATGAGGTCGGCCAACTGGACCACCGCCTCTTCTTGGATTTGTGGCCGACCCATCACCCATTCGGCCAAGCGGGCGTACTTGGACAAGCCAATCACATTGGTGTGCTCGTTGGGCAACACGCCAATCCAAATTTTGCCGATCACCGGGCAAAAGTGGTGGCTGCAAGCGCTGCGCACGGTGATGGGGCCGACGATCATCAACTCGTTGAGGTGCTCGGCGTTGGGGAATTCGGTCACCATGGGCGAGGTCACATAGCGGCCACGAAACACCTCGTTGATGTACATCTTGGCCACACGGCGCGCTGTGTTGCCGGTGTTGTGGTCGTTGTCGGTGTCAATCACCAGGGAGTCCAACACGCCCTGCATCTTGATTTCCACTTCGTCGAGCAAGGCCTCCAAATCGCCGGGCTCCAAAAATTCGGCAATATTGTCATTGGAGTGGTAACGCTTGCGCGCCGCCGCCAAGCGCTGACGGATTTTGACGGACATGGGTGTTCCCACATCGGGTTGAGCGGCGCTGGACGCAGGTGGATTGGGCTTCAACATGCACAGATGGTATCAGCCAAGCCATGTCCCCCAAGGGCCAGATGGCTTCCCCTCAGTAGCGCTTGCCACTGATGAAAATCGCCAAGCGCAACAAGCCCGCCGAAATGGCGTCCAAGGCGCGTGCCACCCAACCCCGGTGGGCATGTTCAGCAGGCTGAATTTGGTGTGCGCCTTCATGCAAAGCCTGCGCCAGGCGAAGCTTGAGCACCCGCGCCAAGTCTGGATCGCGCGCCACCACATTGGCCTCACGCGCCAGCAGCAGGCTCAAAGGGTCGAGGTTGGACGAACCCACCGTGACCCACTGCGCATCGATCACCGCCACTTTGGCATGCATGAAGCTGGCGTGGTATTCGTGGATGTGAACGCCAGCGGCCAGCAAGGGGCCATACAAATGGCGGGCTGCGCGGTAGGGCACCACATGGTCGTAATGGCCCTGAACCAGTATGGTGATGCGCACACCGCGCTGGGCCGCCGCCAGCAAAGCTCGGCGCAAACGCGCACCAGGGTAAAAGTAGGCGTTGGCAATCCACACCTCGCTGCGTGCGCGACCCAAGGCATGCAAGTAGTGCCGCTCAATGCGGGTGCGGTGGCGCAGGTTGTCGCGCAACACCAAGCGCGAGCGGCCCGTGGTCAGGCGCTGGCGGTCTCCTGCCGCTTCTTTGAGGGCTTCAACCGCCGCCGACAGCTTGCTTTCGCGCCAATCACGCACGGCTTGGGTGCGCCACCACA
>CAXNFO010000083.1:0-7212 GCA_964201395.1 Limnohabitans sp. | reverse complement strand
GATGGCTGCCAGCCCAGGGCGGCCACGGCTGAGGGCGGCGATCAAGACATCCGGGTCGATCAACTCTGCACGGGAGGTGTTGGCCAGCATGGCCGTGGGCTTCATGCGCGCCAGATCATCGGCTTTGACAATGTGGTGGGTGGCATCGTTGAGACGCAAATGCAGGCTCAAAACGTCGGCTTGTTCGAAAAAGGCTTCGCGCGAAGGGGCACTTTCATAACCTTGTTGTAAAGCCAGGGCGCGAGACGCCTCACTGCCCCAAATCACCACCTTCATGCCAAAGGCATTGGCATAGCCGGCCACCAGTTGCCCAATTTTTCCAAAGCCCCAAATGCCCAATGTTTTTTGATGCAGGACCATTCCCAGGCCGAAATTGACGGGCATGGTGCTGTTTTTCAGCCCCGATTGCTGCCAAGCACCGTGTTTGAGGTTGCTGATGTACTGGGGCAGTCGCCGCATGCCAGCCATGATCAAGGCCCAGGTCAGTTCAGCCGGCGCAATGGGAGAGCCGACCCCTTCAGCCACGGCAATGCCTTTGTCGGTGCAGGCGGCCACATCGATGTGTGCTCCCACCTTCCCGGTTTGGGAGATCATTTTGAGCTTGGGCAGCTTTTCGATGAGGGCGCGGTTGAGGTGGGTGCGTTCACGAATGAGAACCAAAACCTCTGCGTCCTTGAGGCGTACCGCCAACTGTCCCGTGCCTTTGACGGTGTTGGTATAGACCTTGGCCGAGTAAGGTTCGAGCAGCTGTGAGCAGGCCAGTTTGCGCACCGCGTCTTGGTAGTCATCAAGGATCACAATGTTCATTTCTGCATTGTGCCTTTGAATCTGCAGCATTCCCAGCGCTTAGGGCCTGCCCCAGGGATACCGGTTTCAGGCAGCCATGGCAGTGGAATGGCCGTTGGCGGCTTGGGTGGGAAGGTGACGCTGGGCTTCCAGTTGGACCAGCCGGTCAAGCTCGGCACAGACTTCATCCATCCGCCCAGACATGACCATGCGTCCCGCCCGGTCAGGCGGGGTCATGTCGTCTTGGACCCGAGCCACGCGCAGGGGTTTTGACACACGAGTGGCGGCCAACGACAAATGCTTGGGGCGCCGTGAGGGCCCAATGGGAAAGCGGGAAGCTGGCTGCGAGCCCTGGGTTTGGGCGGCAGGCTTGAGTGAATAAAAGGGCGACATCATTTGCACGATGCTCCAAATGGCCAAGCTCATAGTGGTGACTCCTTAAAAAAGCATGGTGTTGCGAATCAAACCCACGGCCAGGCCTTCGATTTCAAAAGGCTCGCCGGGCTCGACCACAATGATTTGAAAGTCTGGGTTTTCAGGCAGCAGTTCAATGCTGTCGTGGGTGCGGCGGAAACGCTTGACGGTGACTTCTTCTCCCAAACGGGCCACCACAATTTGTCCGTTTTTTGCTTCTTTGCTGATTTGCACTGCCAGCAAGTCGCCATCCATGATGCCTGCGTCGCGCATCGACATGCCCCTGACTTTGAGCAAATAGTCGGGCGTGCGCTGAAACAAACTGTTCTCCACATAAAAAGTTTGGTCCACATGCTCTTGCGCCAGAATGGGTGAACCGGCGGCCACCCGTCCGATGAGGGGCAAAGCCAACTGGGCCAAGCCTTCCAAGGGCAGATTGAATTGTTTGCTTCTGACTTGATTGATGGAGCGCATGGTGGACTCTTTGAGCCGAATGCCCCGAGATGTGCCGCTGACCAGGTCGATCACACCTTTGCGGGCCAAGGCTTTGAGGTGTTCCTCGGCCGCATTCGCTGACTTGAAGCCCAGTTCATTGGCGATTTCGGCCCGCGTCGGGGGAGAGCCTTTTCGCTCGATCGTGATTTGGATCAAAGACAATATTTGCTGTTGCCGGTCGGTGAGTTTGGGGGCTTCATTCATGTCGGGTCTCCTTCACAAGGGTTGATGGGCGTCCGGTGACTGTTTGAATATCCAGTAACTGTATTTTTAACCAGTTTTTAAAAGATTGCAAGCGCCATGCATGAAAAAAGATCAAAAGTTGTTGTTTTGGGCACGGGCGGGACGATTGCCGGTTGGGCGCCTGACACGTCAAAAGGGCACGAATACCAGGCTGCAGAACTCACAGCTTCAGACTTGATCCAGGGCTTGGCGGTTGGGCATGACCACATCGTCACCGAGGAGGTGGCCCAAATTGACAGCAAAAACATGGGCTGGCCGGTGTGGCTAAAACTGCTGACGCGTCTGCAACACTGGTTGGAACAAAAAGACGTGCAAGGCGTGGTGGTGACCCACGGTACCGACACGATGGAGGAAACGGCCATCTTGCTGCACACCTTGTTTCAGGGCACCAAAACCGTGGTCATCACCGGTGCGATGCGGGCTGCCAATGTCCCAGATCCTGACGGCCCCGACAATTTGCGCAACGCCTTGGCGCTGGCGGGGGCGCCAGGTTCGGCGGGGGTGGTGTGCGTTTTTGCCGCTCAGGTGCATGCCGCGGCCAGCTTGAGCAAATTCGACTGTCAAGCCCTTCAAGCATTCACATCCACGGATCCCGTTCCGTTGGCATGGGCACTGGACAACTTGGATGAACTTCAAAAACGGTTTTCATGGCAAGAAACCCCCAAGGTCGGCATATCAGCCGCAGCATTGGCAACGGTGAAAACCTGGCCTTGGGTGGAGATGGTCTTCAACCATGCCGCTCAAGATGGGCGCTTGGTCAAAGCGATGTTGGACAGCGCAAAACCACCCGATGCATGGGTGGTGGCCGGCACGGGCAATGGCACGCTGAGTACGTGTCTGGAGGAGGCCTTGATCGAAGCCGAGTCTCGCGGGGCTTGGATTTGGCGCACCTCACGCTGCGCCAAGGGCCAAGTACAAGCCTTGAGGGGAGATCGGTTTCAAACCGCGCAGGGGCTCAATCCATTCCAAGCGCGAGTGGTGCTGACATTGGCCCTGGTGGCCCGACAACTCAACTCGTCAGCGCTTGGAAAGCCCGCGATTTGATGTCATCAACAGATCCCACGCCGCTGATGGCGCTGTAGCGGGGCGCGTTGGTGGGATCTGATTGGGCCCATTGGGAGTAATAGTCCACCAAGGGGCGCGTTTGCGCCGAGTAGACGTCCAAGCGTTTGCGCACCGTTTCTTCTTTGTCGTCATCGCGTTGAATCAGTGCTTCGCCGGTGACATCGTCGACACCCGCCACTTTGGGGGGGTTGAAGCGGGTGTGATAAGTGCGCCCACTGGCCACATGCACACGTCGACCGCTCATGCGATCGATGATGGCGTCAAAAGGGACATCGATTTCCAGCACATGATCGAGTTTGACGCCAGCCGACTTCATGGCATCGGCCTGGGGAATCGTGCGGGGAAAGCCATCAAATAAGAATCCTTTGGCGCAATCGTCTTGGGCAATGCGCTCTTTGACCAGACCGATGATGATGTCATCACTGACCAGGCCGCCCGAGTCCATGACTTTTTTGGCGGCCAAACCCATGGTGGTGCCCGCTTTGACCGCAGCGCGAAGCATGTCACCAGTGGAAATTTGGGGGATGCCAAATTTTTGGCAAATGAAAGTGGCTTGGGTGCCCTTGCCTGCGCCTGGAGCGCCTAAAAGGATGAGTCTCATGTCTTTCCTCTGATTCTTATGGGTTCCAACCTTGGGTAAATGCCCAAAGATGACCTGATCTGGTGCACGCACGATACCATGCAAGCGGAGCGCGTGTCTTACAAAAGCCCTTCAAACAAATGCCTGACCCGCTCCAAATCTTCAGGGGTATCCACGCCGGGGCCCGGTGTGTCAGCGGACACATGCACGGCAATTTTGTGGCCGTGCCACAGCACCCTGAGTTGCTCCAGGGACTCCATGGCCTCCAAGGGCGAATGCGTCAAGTTTGGAAATGCGCGTAAAAACGCAGCCCGATAAGCATAAATTCCCACATGCCGCAGGGTGTCAACCGGTGGTGCTGTGTGTGCCTGCGGCCCATCGCGCCAAAACGGAATGGTCGAGCGGCTGAAGTACAGGGCGGTATGGAAGCGGTCAAGCACCACCTTGACCACATTGGTGTTGGCCAATTCGCCCGGATCGGTGATGACATGGGCCACGGTGCTCATTGCGCAGTCCTCACGCTGAGCCAGCAAATCAGCCACATCGTTGATGACTTGGGGCTCGATCAAGGGCTCGTCGCCTTGCACATTGACCACCAAGGCATCGTCTGCCAGACCCAAAATGTCGCAGGCCTGGGCCAAGCGGTCGCTGCCAGAGATGTGATCGGATCGGGTCAGCAGGGCCGGGATGTGGTGGGATACGCAGGCTTCAACGATGCGCTCATCGTCTGCAGCCACCACCACCGCTGCGGCGCGGCTCAGTTGCGCCCTTTGCGCAACCCGGACCACCATGGGCAAGCCTGCAATATCGGCCAGCGGTTTGTTGGCCAGTCGGGTGGAGGCCATCCTGGCGGGGATGAGCACGGTGAACGCAGCTTGACCCACTCAGCGCTCGCATTCTTCGTCACTCAGGGCACGGGCTTCGGTCTCCAGCATGATGGGAATACCGTCACGGACAGGGTAGGCCAAACGAGCGCTGCGCGAAAACAACTCTTGGCGGTCACGCATGTACACCAGTGGGCCTTTGGTGACCGGACATACCAGCAGTTCAAGCAATTTGGGTTCCATGGCGAGATGATATCCGCAGGGCCAGCGCCTGGTCGATCTGGGTCAACCAAGGGGCCAAGCCTTCGAGCTGCAAAGGCACAGCCCAAACATGGGGGTGGCGACGCCACAGTTTGACAGCATCTTTTTCCGTGCAAAACCAATCGCCATCAGCCACCGCCGGGTTGAATTCGTTCAAAGGGTCGTGATCAGGCCAGGTTTGGGCCAACCCGAGGTCCAGCCCCTGATGGCGCAAAGCTTCAAAAAACTGCTGTGGTTTGGCGATGGCCGCCAGGGCATTGACCCGCTGGCCTTTCCATTCGCCCAATGATCGGCGTTGGCCATTGGCTTGAATGGCATAGGGGGCCAACTGGCGCTGCAGCATGACCAGATCCAGGTTGGGAAAGGGGTGAGAGCCCAGGTTCCAAGTTTGCACAGACGGGTCAGCTGGGCGGGGCCAAGGTTCACGCAGCGGCCCAGCGGGCAAGAGCCAGCCATTGCCAAAGCCACGCTCATCGAAAACACACAGCTCAATGTCGCGGTGAAGGCCCGCATGTTGAAGCCCGTCGTCGCTGATCAGAACCTGGGTGTCAGGGTGGGCCGCCAGCAGGGCTTGGCAACAAGCAGCGCGATCGGCGCCCACAAAAACGGGCACCTGACAGCGGCGCCAAACCAGCAAGGGTTCGTCCCCCACATCACCGAATGCGCTGTGTTGATGGACGGCGGTGACTTTTTTGGCATGGCGCCCGTAGCCGCGCGCCACCACCCCCAACTTGATGCCCTGGGACTTCCAATGCATGGCCAAAGCCATGACCAAGGGTGTTTTACCAGCACCACCCGCGATCACATTGCCAACGACGACGACCGGCACGCCTGGACTGATGGGGGGGTGGATGCGGCGTTGACGCCTCCGCCACATCACGACCATCCAGGTCAAGCCACTCACAGGCCACAGCAGGGCGCTGGCCCAGCTGCGAGATTGCCACTGGCGCAAAACCCATGCTTGCCAGGGAAAGGGCATTTAGCGCGCTACCCTTGCCTGCGGTGACTTGGCCACAAAGGTGATGGCATTGATGCCACTGGCTTTGCCGGCTTCCATCACCGAAATCACCGATTGATGGGGTGCCATGGCATCAGCGCTGATCACCAACATGGGCTTGTCCAGGCCCATGGCCGCTTGGGTCAAGGCCAGCGTCAAGGCTTTGACGCCACGTTGTGGTAACGGGAGCTTGTTGACCGCGTATTGGCCGTCGCTGGTCACGGACACCAAAATTTCTTGGGGATGCTCTTTTTGAACATCCGCATTGGCGCTGGGCAAATTCAACTGCACCTCGGTGTATTTGTTGTAGGTGCTCGACAACATCAAGAAAATCAAAATCACCAACAACACGTCGATGAAAGCGATCAAGTTGATTTCCGGCTCGATGGCTTGTTGGGTGCGAAATTTCATGCGCATGGGCGTGTCTCAGCGCAAGGAGGATCGCAACTTGTACAAATGGCGCAGCCAACGCTGCGCCGAAATTTCCAAGTCGATCACATAGGCGTCCACTTTGGCGCGGAAATAGCGCCAAAAAAACAAGGCGGGGATGGCCACCATCAAACCAAACGCGGTGTTGTACAAAGCCATGGAAATGCCCTGAGCGAGTTGCGCCGGATTGCTGCTGCCAGGGGTTTGGACCGCAAAAATCTCGATCATCCCGACCACGGTTCCCAACAAACCCAACAGCGGTGCGGCAGATGCAATGGTGGCCAACACCACCAAGTATTTTTCCAATTCATGGGCGGCTTGTTTGCCCGCGTTTTCCAAAGTCTCTTGCAACTCAGCTTCAGGGGTTTGGGGTTGTTGGCGCAATTGCTGCAATCCGCTGGCCAATACCCGGCCCAACAAGCTGTGGCTGGACAAATGTTTGACCGATTCTTCGGAGGGCAGTTGGTGGCGAGAAGCCTTGATGGCCTCGTCCAACAAATCTTTGGGAACAATGCGCTTGGGCGCCAAACTGTAAATGCGCTCGAACACCAAGGCCAAAGCCACAACGGAACAGATCAAAAGCGGCCAAATGGGCCAACCGGCTGCTTGTATGATGGAAAACAAACCTCAAACCCCTCTGAATTGATAAGCGCGAATTATGAACCAGCACCTGACTTGCCCCTGTACGAGCTCTCGCTCAGGGGCGTGATATGCCAGAAGCTGCGCGCTTTTGGTCAGTGGCCGCCTTGGTGCGTGCTTTCACCGACACCTTGTCGGCGCGCTTCAATCCGGTTGAAGTGAAGGGCGAGATCACCAACTTCACCCGTGCCAGCAGTGGGCATTGCTATTTCTCTCTCAAGGATGAAGGTGCGCAGTTGCGTTGCGCCATGTTTCGCCGCTCAGCCATGTTGGTCGACTTTGACTTGCACGACGGGGTCATGGTGCAAGCCCGGGCCAAAGTTTCTGTCTATGAGGGGCGAGGCGACCTGCAGTTGGTGGTTGATTCCCTGCAAGCCGCCGGCGAAGGCGTTTGGTACGAAAAATTCTTGCAACTCAAGCGCGAACTGGCGCTGCTGGGCTTGTTTGATGAAGCGCGCAAACGCCCTTTGGTCGCCATG
>CAXNFO010000082.1:0-7218 GCA_964201395.1 Limnohabitans sp. | reverse complement strand
GCCGCATCAAAGTCGGCGAGGAATTGATGATGGACTACGACCACAGCTTTGGCGAAAAGCATGTGTTTTGATGCACTCAAGCCATGGCTTTGGCTTTTTTGATCAAACCGGTGGGTCGGTAAATTTGGTTCCACACCTGCGGTGTGAAGTCGGTGTGCAGGGGTGACGTGGTGTCCAGCGCCAAGGGGTGGTCGGGGTCGGTCAGGGCCAGCGCGTAAATGGGTTCGTGGTCGGTGACAAACAAGGATTTGTATCCGTAGTCCCCCACGGGCCCCAAGTTGTAATAACGCAAACCGTTTTTGGCGGCCCAGCGGCTGGCGAGCAAACAGGCATACATCCCAGGGGAGCGGTTTTTGAAGGCCCGGTTCCATTGGCAAAAACTGCCGTACAACTGGTCGTAATCGGGGAGCATGATGGACACATCGGTCAACACCAGTTCTCCGAAAGGGTCATGCACCTTGATGACCAAAATATCAAGTTGGCGGATGTAGTCGACAAAGCCCTCGACTTCCAGGTCATCAATGTAGCAATTGGCAAAGTGCTCGCCGCCCATGTCAAACATGTCTTCCACGGTGATGTGAGCACCTGCAATCACCTCTTCACTGATGTCGAATGCTTTGTATTGCTTGTCGTACTCACTGAATTTTCGGGCCCTGCGGGGCTCCTCCCAGAAGTCTTTGGAAAAGGTGTCGACCAAACCATACTGGTCGTTGATGGGCACGCCATAGGGACCTTCTGGGGGCAGTGCATAAACAATGAAGGGCTTGGGCGCGGTGGCCAGCATCTCCTCGGTCACGTCAATATAGGGACACAAAGCATCCCAACGAGAGGTGTAGTAGGTGATGTCGTTGTGCTCGCTCAAGATACAGAGGTTGTCTGGGGTCCAACTTTGATAACCGACTTGTTGAACTTCATGGGCTTGGTTGGCAGATTCAATGACTCTCAAGGGAGAAACAATCATTTGAGTGATTCCTTTGGCAGGGGTGGATGTGACAGCTTTTTCAAGTCAAAGTAATCCACATCGACGGAGAAGTTTTGTTGTAGAAAAGCCGGGTCCTTTGTCTCCAACTTATAGATGGCGCGTTGGACCATGGAAAAGTGCGCTTGGGCGTCACTGCCCGGCTGCTTGAGTTGTTTCACGTAGGTGCGCATCAGTGGGCAGTCGGTGTCGTAGAGGAACTGTCTGCGCACTGGGTCAAACGACAAAGGATAGAGGCTGCAGGCAAACGGTTTGTTCTTGCCCATGGTGCAACCTTGATCGCCCAAGTGTTGACATTTTTTCTCAATGCAAACGCTGCCCAATTTCTTTTTTTCAGACCGGGTCAGGCTGACCTCTAGGGGCGGGTGGCCATCGTCAATGGTGCAGCAGCGTTGACACTCGGCGCAGTGGTCAAACAGCACAGCAGACCTCGGCCACAGTTTTGATTCGAAGCCCCAACTCAAAGGCGAAAAATCTGCAGTCATGACGCGCATGGTCATGGGGTTACCGTATCCGAAGTGGCCTGCCAAAGCCATATTTCTTGTGCATTGCTTTTGTAGTTGTTGATGCAGGCCAGATTCTGTGATCCCGCTCTGCAAGGATTTCTTGCATCGCATTGTCGCTGAAATTTTGATTCATTCAAGATGGTTTCTGCGATGGTGCATGGGGCATGTGCAAGCCTGCTTGCGCGCCAGATGCACACAGAGCGGGGCGCGTTGATCACACCCTGCGTGTTATAAATGAAAATCATCTGACCAAATGACGAATTGCAAACCCAGGATGACTTCATGATCAAACACCCTGCCCAAGCGCCGACGGCTTGGCCCACTGCGGATTTTTCGCGTGTGCCCTATGCCGTCTTCACCGACGCAGACATTTACCAATTGGAAAACGAGCGCATTTTTCGCGGCCCTATTTGGAATTATTTGTGCCATGAAGTCGAGCTGCCAGAGGTTGGGAGCTTTGTCACCAATTGGATTGGCGACACCCAAGTCGTGGTCACGCGCGCCGAAGACCAGGGCTTTCATGCGTTTGAAAATTCATGTGCCCACCGGGGGGCGCAATTGGTCACAGCCATCAGGGGTCGTGCGCAAAGCTTGACCTGCCCTTACCACCTGTGGAGCTACTCCCTCAAAGGCGAACTCACCGGTGTGCCTTTGCTCAAGGGGCTCAAGGGCAAGGGCGGCATGCCCGCTTCATTTCAAAAATCAGACCACGGCCTCAATGTCTTGCAAGTTCAATCCCATGGGGGTTTGATTTTTGGCAGCTTTCACGCCACGCCACCGGATTTGAAGGCGTTTTTGGGGCCGCATTCCCTGTCTCAAATTGAGCGCTTATTGGTGCAGCGCAAACCCAAAGTGTTGGGCTATTTGCGCCAACGGATCCCAGGCAATTGGAAGCTCTACAACGAGAATGTGCGCGATCCTTACCATGGTTCTTTGCTGCACCAGTTCCAAGTCTCTTTTGGCTTGCAGCAACCCACGATGCAAGGCGGCATCAAAGTCGATGCAGATTTGAAAAACACCTGGAACCATTCCATCCTCAGCGCCACTGACAAAGACAACCAAGCTTTGGTGGCCCAGGCGTATGAGGGCACGGGCAAATTCAACCCCGATATGAAGATGGCCGACCCTGCTTTGATCCATGTGCCCCTGGATTTGGGGGATGGCTACAAAACCACCATCTTGTCCATCTTCCCGACCATGGTCATTGCCCAGGTGGACAACACCTACGCCATTCGCCATCTCAGGCCCAAGGGCCCCAATGAGGTGGAGTTGCACATCACCTATTTGGGCTTTGAATCAGACACGCCCGAACAAACCCACGACAAAATGCTGACCGCCAATTTCATCGGTCCTTCGGGCTATATCTCTTTGGAAGATGGCGAAGCTTTGCGCCTGGTGCAACAAGGCATTCGCCACCGCCGACCGGGCGGTCATGAGGTGCTGGAAATGGGCGGGGTGGGACCGGTGCAAGACACCGATTACTTGTCGCAAGAAATTTCCATCCGCGGCTTTTGGAGTTTTTACCACCGCATCATGGGCTTGGATGGCGCCAAGGCCCCAGGGGAACTTGCATGAGCGCCCGGATTGAGGCCGTTCGGTCCTTTTTCAACGTTTATGCCGAACTTTTGGATGCAGAGCAATTCGATGCTTGGACGGCCTTGTTCGACACCCAAGCGTGTACGTACCGTGTCTTGTCGCGAGAAAACCAAGACCTGGGCTTGCCCTTGCCCATCATGGGTTGCTTCAGCCATGGAATGGTTCGTGACCGGGTGGCCATGTTGGCCAAGGGCGTGTTGACCTACCGCAGGGACCGCTTGTTGCGCCAAGTGACCAATGTCCAATGCCTTGACTTGTCTGAATCCCAGGTGCAAGCACGGGCCAATTTGGTGGTTTACCAGTCCAGCGAAGAAGGGATCAGCAGCCTGTACATGGTGGCGCGCTACAACGCCCTTTTGAGTGTCTCTGGGGAGACCTGGTTGATCCAGTCAATGGATGTGGTGGTCGATTCTTTTGGCATTGACACCATGTTGGCCGTGCCACTTTAACTCGGTTTAGCCCTGTCTTCAGGTCAATTCATAGCAAGTGGTTTTGGGGTGCCATTTGCCCTCAGGCGTGATGCAATGCTGGTGGTATTTTTCCCGCTTGAAGTCGGATAAAAAATAGGAGCGATAAACCGCTTGGTTTTTCAGCACCAAGCTGACGTTGCGTGCCAATTGGCACCGGTGTTTCATGGCGCATTCGCTCAGTTCGGTGGCGTTGGCATAAAAATGAACCACAAATCGCCCCTCATTGGGCTTGAGTTGTCGGTCAATTTGAACCAGGCAAACGGCTGAGGGCAAGTTTTGAAGGCCAGATTCGCCTGCCAAAAAATTCATCTCGGCCAGCAACAAGGTTTCAAACCAGTCGCCAACCAAACCCTTGCAGTCGTAAAAATCGCGTTTGACTTGGCGAAAAACCGGGGCGGTCATGGGCCAATTGTCGGCACTCAACAGCAACATGGGGCTCTGTCCCGATTGCGCCACGGGCGGCATGTTGACTTGGGTTGCTGTCGCTGGCTCGGACCAGGGCCAAGTGAGGGGTTTGTCCCCACAGCCCCACAAACCCAGCAGCAGCAGCATGGCAAGCCCCCAACGAGCGAACCCTGACAGCGAATAAAAATTCGGACTCTGGGTCCAGGCGGGGCGGGAGAGGCCAGTGAGCTTGCTCATCAAAAGTCAGTTCAGACACCGGTTCAGGTAAAGGCTTAATGTAGAACAAGGGCTCTTGCGTCTGGTTGACAGCGAGTCCGATGTCACCCAGGGTCATGCTGTTGGCTATACAGGCGTGTCAAGGGCAGGGCAGATGGGTGATCAGGCCTATCCAGACAGATCAGGGCTCACAATAACTCTCAAGTACCCGATCAATGCACATAGGTGTCGCGATGGATCCCATCAATTCCCAAAAAAATGTCATCATCCGAAGCTGTATGCGGCGCATTTTCTTCATTTTTTTATTGCTTTTTGTATTTTTTAGACCCTGTGCGCATGCGGCAGGGCCTGTGCCTGAGATGGCCTATTTCCATGACGAGACGGCCAGCACCGATATAGAGGATATCCATCAAAAAGGCTTCAAGCCTTTTGACAAATCCTTGCGCTTGGGCTTTGCGCGGGGGGACACCTGGATTCGTGTTTCCAGCAACCCCTTGGATGCGGGAGAGAACACGCCAGGCCTTGACGCTCAAAAAGTTTTGCGCTTGGGACCGCACTATTTGGACCGGGTGTGGATGCATCAATGGGATGGTCAGCGCTGGGTGATTGAAAAAACAGGGGACCTCACCCGCAAAAACGCTGCTGTTTGTCAAGATGACTTGTTCTGCTTTTTCCCATCGCAGTCACCGAACCAAGCATTCACGGTTTATTTCAAGATCAATACCGATGGATTGCGCTGGATCCAATTGGAAATCTTCGATCAAAAGGATTTGCAAAACAAGGTGATCGATCGGGTGGTGCGCATCAGTGTAGCTTTTGCCTTGGCTTCGGGGCTTTTATTGTTGGGGGTGCTGTTTTTATGGGTGGACTCTTCGCGCTTGATGCAAACCTATTGCATTTTTCAATTGACTTCGGTGGCGTTTACCTTTTCAAACACGGGTGTGATGGCGAAAGTCTTCACGCAGATGGAACCTGATGTTTTGAACACATGGGGTCAGGCTTTCCAGCTGCTGCGCGTGTGCATGACGGTCTTGTTGGGTTGGTCCGTTTTGATGCAGTACAAAAACTCGCCCCTTTACCTGGGCTTGGTCCGTGCCTTGATGTTGGCAGCTGCAGCGACCTTGGCCATGTTATGGGTGTGGGGCGCGCAATATGCTTTGCCAATGAGTTTCCTGATTTTTGTGTTGAACCCGGTGGTGCAGTTGTGGGGTGTGACCCATGCGCAAGGGATTGAACGCAAAACCCAAAGAATATTGATCATGGGTTATGCGTTTTATGCCGTGATTTTGATTTATGGCTCGATGGTGGCATTTGGTTGGTGGCCAGAGCTCGATTCCGAGGCGAGCTTGTCTACCGTTTCAGATTGGCGACTCAATGGCGGCTTGGTGAGCTTGTTTGTTTTTTGGGTTGTTATTCGCCAGCACCAGTTCAGCAAGTTCAAACAACTGGAGGCCATTCAATCCTTGAGTTTGGTACGGATGCAGGCGGAAAACCAATCGCAACAACTCAAAGAACGCCAATCTTTGATTGACATGCTGACCCACGAGTTGAAAAACCCATTGAGCACCATTCGGTTTTCATTGGAGTCCATCAAAAGAAGCCGAATAACTGGGGAAGCCTCAGACGCTTCGGTTCAACACATCGCTCACTCGGTCGATCGAATGGACACCTTGATCGAACATGTGGCCCATTCGAACCAAGTCGAAACGGGGCTGATGGATGTGATTGAAAACCTCAACATGACTCAAGTTGTGTTGGAGTCGATCATGGAATACGCCAGCCCGGATAAATTCAACTTCGTTCATGGGCCGGACACATCCCTTCACGCCAATCGACAGTTGGTGGCCATTGTGGTTGAAAATTTATTGGGCAACGCCTACAAATATGCCAGCGAAGGCCGGGTGGATGTGAACCTGTCCCAGGTCCCCAGCGCACCCAACATCTCGGGTGCGGCCGTGGTGTTGACGGTCAGCAACCGTGTGGCCGCCGAAAACCTCCCCGACCCAGACCAATTGTTCACCCGGTACTACCGGCACCCCAATGTCATGGGCATCTCGGGCATGGGCATTGGCTTGAGTTTGGTCAAGTCTGCCGTCAAACGCATGGGTGGCGATGTTGATGTCCACATACATGACCAAATCGTCACGTTCTGCGTGCGCCTACCCGTTCAACTGATAAGGAAAAGTGATTCATGAGCATTGCAGATAAATTGACAGTTGCCTTGGTCGAGGACGATCGCTTGCTCAGAGAAGAGATTGAAAATCATTTGACCGCCCATGGTTTTGTGGTTCATGCGGCCAACAGCGCGTCGGCGCTGGACGATATTTTGGCGCGTCAGGCCATCGATTTATACATTCTTGATCTGAACCTGCCGGGTGAAAGCGGGTTGAGTTTGTGCAAGCGGCTGCGCCAATCCATGCCAGGGGCGGGGATTGTGATTTTGACGGCGCGGGTGGCCCTTAATGATCGCTTGGCGGGCTATGAAATGGGCGGGGCGGATATTTACTTGACCAAACCAGTCGCCCCTGTGGAGTTGGTGTTGGTGTTGCGCAGCTTGGGCCGACGCATCAAGAAAGTCAATGTGGGGCAGGCGTGGTCGCTCAATTTGCGCGACAGAACCCTCAACTCGCCTTACTCAACAGACAAGCTGCGTTTGACCAGCCGGGAAAAAACATTGTTGGTGGCCCTCATGCAGGCCGAAAACAACACGTTGGAATCTGGTGTCATGTGTGACTTGTATGGCAGCGATGAGACCGATGATTTGATGAGCAAGCATGCCCTGGAGGAGTTGGTGGCCCGTTTGCGCAAAAAACTCAAGACAGTCATGCCCACCACAGCTGAGACGCCGATCAAATCGGTTTGGGGTGTGGGTTATCAGCTGTGCATACAAATTGACTTTGGCCAGTGAAGGGGCGGCTCCCTGCCTTGGGCACCTTGCAGTGCCTCCTGGCAGTTGGTCCTTGGGCGCACGTAAAAACCCCATGGTCACACCCATGGGGATGCGCTATAAACTCGGTCATCTTGGGTGTGGTTTTGAAAATCGGCA
>CAXNFO010000081.1:0-7245 GCA_964201395.1 Limnohabitans sp. | reverse complement strand
GGTGCGGCCAATGCGCGCCACGCTGGCAAAAAAGCTGAGGATGTCCCCCACTCGCACAGGCTGCTTGAAGACAAACTCATTGACCGCCACAGTGGCTATGCGCCCGTGCACCAAGCGAGCGGGCAGAACCGCACCGGCCAAGTCGACCTGCGCCATGACCCAGCCGCCAAAAATATCCCCGTTGGCATTGCAGTCGGCCGGCATGGGAATCACTTTGAGCACCAACTCCTGATCGGTCGGCAAAAGCACGGGTTCGGTGGTTGAGGGTTCAGACATGGGCACAATCGGCAAAAACAACATTGTCCTGCATGCGCCACCACGCCTCCCCTGAGCTTCCCAACGACCCCCATGCCCCTCGCGGCGATTGGATCACCCTGCGGCGTTTGATCCCCTATTTGTGGCATTACAAATGGCGTGTGGTCGCCGCTTTGTCATTCATGGTCGGGGCCAAGCTGGCGAATGTGGGCGTGCCGGTTTTGCTCAAGCACCTGATCGACGCGATGACGCCCAACCCAGCCCAGCCCCAGGCCTTGCTGGTGGTTCCGGTGGCGTTGTTGATGGTCTATGGTGTGCTGCGGCTGTCGGTGTCGGCTTTCACCGAATTGCGCGAGTTGGTGTTTGCCAAGGCCACCCAAGGTGCGGCCCGTCAAATCGCTTTGCAAACCTTCCAGCATCTGCACAGCCTGAGCCTGCGTTTTCACTTGGAGCGGCAAACCGGTGGCATGACGCGCGACATTGAGCGCGGTGTGCGCGGCATCGAGTCGCTGATCTCTTATTCGCTCTACAGCATCGTCCCCACCTTGATCGAAGTGGTGTTGGTGTTGGCCATCTTGGGCTGGACATTTGATGTGTGGTTTGCGCTCATCACTTTGGCAGCGTTGGTGATTTATATTTTTTTCACCGTCTATGTGACCGAGTGGCGCACCCAGTTTCGACGCGAGGCCAACGAATTTGACTCGGCTGCCCACACCAAAGCGGTGGATTCGCTGCTGAATTACGAAACCGTCAAGTACTTTAACAACGAGGGTTTTGAGGCCGAACGCTACGACCGCAGCCTCGATCAACTGCGCCGCGCCCGCTTGAAAGCGCAAACCAGCCTGAGCTTGCTCAACACCGGGCAGCAGCTGATCATTGCGGTGGCCTTGATCGCCATGTTGTGGCGCGCCACCCAAGGCGTGGTGGAAGGGCGCATGACTTTGGGCGACTTGGTGATGGTCAATGCCTTCATGATCCAGCTCTATATCCCGCTGAATTTTTTGGGCATGATTTACCGCGAAATCAAGCAAAGCCTGACCGACTTGGACCGCATGTTTCGCTTGTTGGAAAAAGAGCGCGAGGTTGACGACCAGCCCGGGGCGCAGGACTTGCAACTCCAGGCTTCACCAACCGTGCGTTTTGAGAATGTTCGCTTTGCCTACGAGGCAGATCGACCCATCCTGCAAGGCCTGAGCTTTGAAATACCCGCGGGTAAAACCGTGGCTGTGGTGGGATCTTCTGGGGCGGGCAAGTCCACCTTGGCGCGCTTGATGTACCGGTTTTACGATGTGCCGCACGATCCGGCCCTGAATGGGCGCATCACCATTGACGGTCACGACATTCGCAGCGTCAGCCAATCGAGCTTGCGCCGCGCCATTGGCATCGTGCCCCAGGACACCGTGCTGTTCAATGACACCGTGGCCTACAACATCGCCTATGGACGCCCAGGGGCCACCCAGGCCGAGGTGGAAGAGGCGGCGCGCCAAGCCCGCATCCACGACTTCATTGCGGCCACCCCCAAGGGTTACCTGACCATGGTGGGCGAGCGTGGCTTGAAGCTCTCGGGTGGGGAAAAGCAACGCGTGGCCATTGCCCGCACCTTGCTGAAAAACCCACCCATTTTGATTTTTGATGAGGCGACATCGGCATTGGACAGCGCCAATGAGCGCGCCATCCAAGCCGAGTTGCAAAGCGTGGCCCACAACAAAACCACCTTGGTGATCGCGCACCGTTTATCTACCGTAGTTGAGGCGCATGAAATCTTGGTGCTCGATGCGGGCCAAGTGATTGAGCGCGGTACCCACGCTCAACTGCTGGCCCAGCAAGGCCACTATGCGCGGATGTGGTCTTTGCAGCAAAGCGCTGACTGAGGTGTTGCCGCCTTTGATGGGGCATCTGCCTTGAGCAGAGTGCACCCCTGTCAAGGCAAGTCGGCATCCTCTGGCGGGGCCAACGCGTCGCGCGGACCCACTTTGCCCAATCGCGCTTTGAGCGATTGGGGTTGGCCACTGATCAATGCCGCGTAATTGGTGGTGTTGGCCAGTACCTTTTTCACATAGTCGCGGGTTTCATTGAACGGGATGTTCTCGGCCCAAATCGCAGCCTCCAGCACGGGGCCTTTGCCTTGATCGGGTGCGCGCCAGCGGCGCGGGCGGCTGGGCCCCGCGTTGTAAGCCGCTGCCGCCATGGCCATGGAGTTGTCCATGCTCTCGAGCACCAGTTTCAAATAGGCCGTGCCAATGGCGATATTGGTGTCGCGCTGGTTGATTTGTTCCAGGCTGAAATTCTTCATGCCGATTTTTTTGGCCGTCCACCGGGCGGTGGCCGGCATCACCTGCATCAAGCCCGAGGCCCCCACATGCGACCGCGCATCCATGATGAAGCGGCTTTCTTGGCGGATCAGCCCATACACAAACGCAGGGTCCAGGTTGATTTCCTTGGCCCGCTGCACCACAGCGGCCTGAAATGGCATGGGAAAGCGCAAGGCCGGATCCATTTGAGACATGCTGGTGCGCTCGCTGGTGTTGATGCAGCGATCCCAAATTTCTAGTTCGCAGGCCCAATGGGCAGCGGCCAACATCTCGCGATCGGTCATGCGCCCGGATTGCCCTTGGGCGTTGACCAAGTTGGTGCCGTAGTTCCATTCCCGCACACCCTCTGATCGCAGGCCCATGCCAATCGCTTTCACTGCGCGCTGCAAGGACGGATTGGCGCGGGTTTGAGCCATTTCTTCGGCAGTGGGCGGCAATGGGCGGGCGGGCATTTGGATGGAGCGGCCCAACTCTTCCAGGGCCAATTGCTCGTAAAAACCTTTGACGCTGGCAATCCCTTCCCACAGGGTTTGGGCCTGGTCTTTATGCCCTCTGGCATGCAACGCGCGCCCCAACCAATACACCCACACCGGCTCTTGACGCTGAGACACATCCATCGCCATGATGGCTGATTCCACCGCCTTCCAGGCTGGCGTGGCACCGGCACGCAGCGCAGCACGCACCTTCCAGGCCAGCATGTCATCGGTCAAATCATGGTCGCTGCGCGCCAGTTCGAAGGCTTTGAGCGCGTCGCCATCCAAGCGCATGGCCAATTGGCGACCAATGGCTCCCCACACCCAGTGCCGCTCTTCGGTGGTCAGGTGAATCGACCAGGTGCGCTGCATTTGTTTGTACGCCTCATCGGGGTCGCTGCTGGCCAGCTTCACCAAGGCCAGCACCACCAACTCTTGCACCACATTGCGCGGATGTGCATTTTGTTGGTTCAAAAACTTGGCGGGTTGGGCCTGCAAATCTTTCAAGGTGTTCAACAGCTTGGGGGCCACCAATTGCACCGCATTGCGAGCGGTCACGGGGCGGTTGTTTTCCACGGCCAAGCGCGCTTTGCGCCACACCTCTAGCGGTTTGATTTTGCGGTCTTCCAGCAACCTTTCCGCCGCCAGCGTGCAGCCGTCATCGGCTTGTAGCATCGAGCGCCACAGGCTGAGAACTTCTTTGACGCTGTCAGGGCCAAACACAGCGGGGTTTTTTTGGTGGCTCAGCACCAACTCATAGCAGCGCAACTCGCGGTCGTCACGCATGCGGTAATGCACTTGTTCGGTCTCAAAAGTCGCCCAATCGCGTCGGTTGCCCAACAGCATCAACCAATCATTGCGCAAGCGGTCTTCCTGGTAGGTGCCTGCGTAACGGCTGAGAAACTGGCGCACCTCGCTGGTGGACGCGTCGTCCAAGCGGGCGCGCAATTCCCAATAAGCCGCCCAAGGCTCGAGCACATGGCCCCGCACTTGGGGCAGCAGGTTGGTCAAGCGCCTGCGGTCGTTGCGTTTGAAGGCATCGGCCATCTCCAGCAGGGCAGCCTGTCCTGGACCCTCACTCATGGCCCCAGCTTGGGCATGGGCTGCAGGGGTGAATGGGGTGGACAGGGTCAGCCCCACAAACAATGACACAATGAAAGTCTTGAACATACTCGGATTATCGGTGGCTTGAGCAATCGGCATAGACCTTGTGGGCAAGGGATGCCGCTTCATGGCTGCGCACAATGCAATGGATAAAAAATCTCTGCGCCAAACCTTGCTTGAGCAACGCTTGAACTTGCCCGATCGGCAGTTGCGCTGCGACCTGTTGCAGCAGGTCATGCGCATCTGGCTGGTGGGGCGTCCTGATGTGGTCATCGGTGCTTACTGGCCCATCAAAGGGGAGTTTGACCCTTTGCCGGCTTTGCACCGCTGGAAAGAAGACGGTGAACTGCTCGACCAACCCCAGCCTCGGCGCATTGGTTTGCCAGTGATTGACAAGCAGACCAAAACCCTGACCTTCCACGCTTGGTATCCGGGTTGTCCGATGGAAGAAGACGCCTACAACATCCCCAAGCCCAAAGACACCGAGGTGGTGGTGCCCACCTTGTTGTTTGTGCCTTGTGTGGGCTATGGCCCCGGTGGTTATCGGCTGGGCTATGGCGGC
The DNA here is from genome assembly GCA_964201395.1 of Limnohabitans sp. Taxonomy (GTDB): domain Bacteria; phylum Pseudomonadota; class Gammaproteobacteria; order Burkholderiales; family Burkholderiaceae_C; genus Limnohabitans. The sequence continues at coordinate 2,539 of CAXNFO010000081.1, read as the reverse complement.
GGCTTTTATGACCGAACCTTGGCACAACTCCAACCCAAGCCCCACACCGTGGGCTTGGGCTTCACCCAAGGCTTTGTCGCCGACCTCGAATCCGAAGACCACGATGTGCCGCTCGACGCCATCCTCAACGACAACGGCGTGGTTTGGCCTGTGGGTTGAGGCGGTTGCATGGCCCGCCCCAAATCCGCCACCCACGACCTCAAGCGCGAGGAGATTTTGGACATTGCTGCAAACTGCTTTGCCCAGTCGTCTTACCCGGCCGCCAGCATGAACGACATTGCCACCGCTGGGGGCACATCCAAGGCGCGCCTGTATCACTACTACGACAGCAAGCAAGCCATCTTGTTTGACTTGCTGGATCGCTACACCCTGCGTTTATTGGGCCTGATTGGCGAGACCGAAGCGGCGGCCCAGCGGCGCAACCTCGATGAACGGGCCGCTTTGCACGAATTGGTGCGGCGCTTTTTGCAAGAGTATGAAACCTCTGCCACCCGCCATGTGGCTCTGGTCAACCAAACCCAATTTTTGAGCGATGAGCAACGCGCGCTCATTGTGGGTCGCCAGCGCGATGTGGTGGCCGCATTCACCCGCTTCATCAAGCGCGCCTATCCGCAACGCATCAACCCCCGCAATCAAACCGCTTTGACCATGATGCTGTTTGGCATGATCAATTGGACCTTCACTTGGTTGCGCCCCGGTGGGCCCATGAGCTACGCGGACTTTGCCAGTGAAGTGATTGCCACTTTGGAGCACGGCTTTGAAAGCCCCGCGCCCAGCGCTTGAGGGCATGGCGCTGGCTACAATTTTCTCAAACCATCTGCATCGACACACCAAAACCAGGAGACACCATGTCCAAAGCCTTTGCCAGCCAAGCCGATTTGGCCGATAAAAAAATCACCTTTGAGCAACTCAGTGCCCATTGCTGGGCCTATACCGCCGAGGGTGACCCCAACTCAGGCGTGGTGATCGGCGAGCGCAGCATTTTGGTCAGCGATGCCACCGCCACACCGGCCATGGCGCGGGACTTGATTGCCAAAATTCGCACCGTCAGCGACAAGCCGATTCAATATGTCTTGCTCACCCACTACCACGCGGTGCGGGTGCTGGGGGCCAGCGCTTTCAAAGCAGAAGGCGCCAGCGACATCATTGCCAGCCAGGGGACCTATGAGTTGATCGTTGAGCGCGGTGCCGCCGACATGAAGAGCGAGATGGAGCGCTTTCCCCGTTTGTTTCGCGGTGCCGACAGCGTGCCGGGACTGACCTGGCCGACCCTGATCGTGGGCGACGGCAAACCCGGCCGCCAAGGCAGCTTGAAGATCGATTTGGGCGGCGTGGTGGTCGAAATTTGGCACCCGGGTCCCGGCCACACCCGGGGCGACACCATCGCCTGGGTCGAGTCAGAAAAGGTCTTGTTCAGCGGCGACCTGGTGGAGTACGAGGCTGGCGTCTACACCGGTGACGCTCAGTTGGAAGAGTGGCCCGCCACCTTGGAGGCCTTGCGTGCTTTGATAGCCACCGCCATCATGCCTGGGCGCGGCGAAGCCATGAAGGGTGCCGCCAACGTCGACAAGGCCTTGGACTACACCAAGCGTTGGGTGGAAACCTTGTACCGCTGTGGTCAAGAGGCCGTGGCCCAAAAGCTGGACCTCAAAGGCGCCATGGCCCACACCCGCACCCGCATGGACCCGATTTTTGGCCATGTGTTCATTTACGAACACTGCCTGCCGTTTGATGTGAGTCGCGCTTATGACGAAGCCAGCGGCATCAAAAACCCGCGCATTTGGACCGCCGAGCGTGACCAAGAGATGTGGGCTTCATTGCAAAGCTGAAGAGGCCCTTCAGGGCTTGCGCTCCATCAAGGCGCGCAAATCGCGACCATAACTTTGCATTTGCTTGACCGCCCGCTCGCGTTGCACGGGGGTGGTGGCGTTGTGCAGGCTGGCCACCGCGGCGCAATTGGCTTTTCTCAAATCTAGGCTGTATTGGCGCAGCATGGGGTCGGGTGTGACCCGCGTGCGCTCAATGAGTTGGCGCCACTCCAGGGCAAAGGCTTCTGCATCTTTGGGCTGGGTGCTGAGTTTGCGCAAGGTGTCCACGCCATCGGCTTGTCGGCGCAAGCGCAGCAAGTAACTCATGCGCGGGTCAAAACCAGAGCTTCTGGCCAGGTTGCGCAGCAATTGTTTTTGGTTGGCGTCCAAGCGACCGTAAAACTTCTCGGCCTGCTCAACCCCTTTATCGGTGCGCGTGTCCAGCAATTCATCGGGCGTGCCTTGCAGCCACTCCTTGCGCCAGTCGCGGTTCTTTTTGTTGTACTGTTTTTGCAGTTGCTCGACTTGGGCTGCATCGATGGTCAGCAGCAGGCGAACTGCCCGCGGCTCTAATTCTTTGGCCACGTTGTCCAGGCTGTCCAGGGCTTCATCAAACAGGGCACAAACTTCTTCTGCCTGAATGTTGCGGGCGGCCAAGGTTTGGGCCCGTTCCAGCCAGGTGATGTACAGCCCGAGTTGTTGGCTGCGGTGCCAGGCAAACATCGATTGGA
>CAXNFO010000080.1:0-7267 GCA_964201395.1 Limnohabitans sp. | reverse complement strand
CCCCAAGAACGCCAATCCGTCATCAAGCCGTATTGCATGAGCCACGGCACCTTGGAGGTCTACAGCCTCAAAGCCTCGCGGCGTTTTTACGAAGAATTTTTGGGCCTGGAATGCGTGCGCCATGGCAAGCCCGCCATGGTCATTCGCTTAGGCATGCGCTTTCACGTGGTGTGTGTCGAGGTGGGCGACCAAATCCACCCCTGCAGCCTGCTCAACCACTGGGGCGTGGACGTGGCCACCCGCGCCGAAGTTGACGAAGCCCATGCCAAGGCCTTGGCCCACAAAGACAAATACAAAATCCGCCAGGTATTGCCGGTGCAAGAGATGCACGGCGTCTACAGCTTTTACCTCGAAGACCTGGACCACAACTGGTGGGAAGTCCAGCACTACGCCAACGGCTTTCAGCACGACGACTTCTTTGACTTTGGCGACCGCTTCACCATGGAAGAAGAGGGCGACGCCGCCAACCTGGAAGAGCTCAAAAACTGATTCGGCAAAAACTGCTTCAGCCATCGGTCGATTCATTCCATCCATTCAACGGAGATCAACATGTTCAAACCTTTTCAACGCTGGGGTGCCGCCTTGGCGGGCGCTGCCAGCTTGTGCGCTGCCATCTGGGCCACGCCGGCCATGGCCCAAACCACACCCATCAAGGTGGGTGGCTCACTGGCGCTCACGGGCCCCTTGAGTGCCTCGGCGGTGATGCAAAAAATCGCGGGCGAGATTTACCTCGAACAACTCAACAAGCGCGGTGGTTGGATGGGCCGCCCGGTGGAGTGGGTGCTCAAAGACGACCAGTCCAAGCCCGATGTGGCGCGCACCTTGTACGAGCAGTTGGTCACCGTGGACAAGGTCGACTTGCTGATGGGCCCCTACGCCACGCCCAATATTTTGTCGGCCATGGGCATAGCCCAGCGCTACAGCAAACTCCTATTGCACAACACCTTTGGCCTGCCCTCCTTGGCCAAATACGACATGCTGTTTTCGGTGGGCGGCCAAGCCTATGAGATCGAGAGCACCTGGCCCAACTTGGTGTTCGATGCCGTGGCCTCTGGCGCCAAAGCGCCCAAAACCGTGGCCGTGCTGACCAGCAAATTTGCCTCGGTGAACTTTGTCACCCAGGGCGCGCGTGAGGCCATGAAAAAGCGGGGCTTGACCGAGGCCGTTTATCTGGAGTGGGAGTTTGGCAACCGCGACTTCGGTGCCATCGCGGCCCGTGTCAAAGAGGCCAAGGCCGATATGGTGTGGGTCGGCGGCGTGGGCCTGGACGGCAACTTGTTGCTCGATGCGATGAAAAAAATCGACTATGTGCCGCCGCAGTTTTTCATTGCCTTCCCGGCATCTGGCCCCATGCTCAAGTCGCCCGACGGCAAGGGCGTGCTGGCCCTCACCGTGTTTGAAGAGCATGCACCCTTCACCACCAACCCCGTGGCGGCTGAGTTTGTCAAACAGTTCAACGAGCGCGCAGCCAAAGCCAACTTGCCCGACACATCGGTGGAGTTGTTCTCATCTGTCGCCTATGCCACTTGGCAGGTGCTGGACGCAGCGGTCACCGCCACCAAAAGCCTGGACGACAAAACCTTGGCCGCATGGCTGAAAAAGAACCAGGTCGACACCATCATCGGCAAGGTGCGCTGGGACGGCACCAACAACTTCATGAAGGGCTCCGATTTGTACCGCGTCAAGCAGGTGCAAAACGGCAAGTGGGTGGTGGTGTGGCCGCGCGACTCGGCCGCACCGGGCGCCAAACTGATTTCGCCTTGAAGCTTGCCCACCCGAGGGGTGGGGTCCCCCAACACCATTTCTTCACTTCCATTTAAATCGAGAAATCCATGATGAAATTTTTTCGCCCCATTCTGGCTGCGCTGCTGTTTTGCATCAGTGGCCTGAGCCTTGCGCAAAACCTCAAGCCCGTCAACCTCATCGTCTTTCCGGGGGGCTTCAATTGGCCCGTCTGGGTCGCACAAGACAAGGGTTTGTTCACCCGCCAAGGTTTGGATGTGAAGGTCACGCCCACGCCCAACTCCACCTTTCAACTCACCGGTTTGATCGAGGGCAAGTTTGATATTGCCATGACCGCCATTGACAACCTGATTGCTTACCGCGAAGGCCAAGGCGCTGCTTTGGGCCCGGATTTGTTCGCCTTCATGGGCGGCGACACCGGCTTTTTGCGCTTGGTCACCGTCCCCGAGGTCAAGACCTATGCGGATTTGCGCGGCAAAGAGGTGTCGGTGGATGCCTTGACCACCGGCTATGCCTTTGTGTTGCTCGACATGTTGGAGCGCAATGGCTTGGTCAAAGACCGCGACTACACCACCCCTGCCGCCGGCGGTGTGTTGCAGCGCTTCCAATCCTTGATGGACAAAAAGCATGCGGGCACTTTGTTGATTTCGCCTTTTGAAGTCACCGCCCAAGCGCGTGGTTTCAATGTGTTGGGCAGTGGCATCGACGTGTTGGGCAAGTACCAGGGCCTGGTGGGCGGTGCGCGCAAGTCCTGGGCCGAAGCCAATCGCGACAGTGTGGTGGCCTACATTGCCGCCTTTTCTCAAGCTGTGGATTGGCTGTATGACCCCGCCAACAAGGAAGAGGCGATTGGCATTTTTCTGAAAAATCAAAACAATTCCACACGCCAAGCGGCCGAAACCTCTTACGGTGTGTTGCTGTCACCCAAAGAAGGGTTTCAGAAAAAAGCCCAAATCGACATGGAAGGGGTTCGCACAGCGCTGCTGCTGCGCTCCAAATATGGCCTGCCCAAAAAGGTATTGACCGACCCCACGCCCTACTACGACGCGAGTTTTCACACCGAAGCCATGAAACGCGCCCGTTAAAACCAGCGCCATTCGCATGAAAACCTCCTACAAATTGCTGAGCTACAGCGCCAACAAACTGCCGCGCGCGGGTGTGCTGGTGGGCGACACCGTGTACGACGCCCAAAAGGCCACGGGCGTGGCCGCCCATGCCAACATGCTGGGGCTGTTGGCCGATTGGGCTGCCGCCAAGAAAGCCTTGGCCGCTTTTGAAGCCAAGGTGCATGCGGGCAAAACCCGCATCCAAGGCACACCGCTGAAAAAAACCAAATTGCTCGCGCCGGTGCTCTACCCAGGGCAAATTTATTGCGCCGGGGCCAACTACACCGACCACATGCAAGAGATGGCGCGGGTGCTCAATCAGCCTGAAGGGCCAACCATGAAAGAGATGGGCGAGCTGCCCTGGCACTTCATCAAAACCGGTGCGTCATCGGTGGTGGGGCCGGGTGCCAAGGTCAAAATGCCCGCAGGCTCCAAGATGGTCGATTGGGAGATCGAGTTGGTCGCCGTGATTGGCAAGACTGCCAAAAACGTGCCCGTTAACAAAGCCTTGTCTCATGTGGCGGGCTACACCATTGCCGACGACTTGTCGGCGCGCGACTTCATGAAGCGCGACAAAATCCCTCAGTCCATGCCGTTTCACATCGACTGGATTGGGCAAAAGTGTTTTGATGGCGCCTGCCCGCTGGGACCGTGGATCGTGCCCAGCGAGCAAATCAAAAACCCGCACCAACTCGCGCTCAAGCTGTGGCTCAACGGCGAGTTGATGCAAGACTCGCACACCAGCCAGCTGATCTTTGATGTGGCCGAGCAAATCGCGGGCTTGTCATCGCGCGTCACCTTGCACCCCGGCGACCTCATCCTCACCGGCACCCCCGCCGGCGTGGGCATGGGCCGGCGCTTGTTCTTGAAGCCGGGCGACCAGATCAAGATGTGGATTGAGGACATTGGTGAGTTGAGCCACAGCATGGTTTGAACCGTGCGCCAGGGCCATGGCCCCGTGGATGGTTCAGCGCACGCAGTAAAAAGACAATTCCGTGGCGTTGACCTCTTCGGGGTGGCGCACCGGCGATGGGTTGCGGGTGTTGGGCGACATGATGTGGTTGTTGGCCAAGGCCCACATTTGCTGGCCCAGCGAAACCCCGCCATTCCAATCGCCCAAGATCGATAAAAAATCGTATTCACTTTCGGTGGGCAAGCGCGCTTTGATCGCTTTGCAGGCTTGCTCGGCCACCTTGGCTGTGGGCGCGGTGTTGATCGAGGTGCCTGGCGCGCCAACCAAGACAATGAATTTGTCGCCCATGCTGATCAAGGTGGGAAAACTGGTGCGTTGAAAGTGCCGCACCATTTGCAATGCGATGGCCGACATCACCTGTTCGGGCCGGCCCTGGGCCTGAAAGTTCACTGTCTCGCCGCGTGGCAAAACCACATGCAAGGTGACCAACAAATCACCGCGGCAGCTCGGGGCAAAGCTGTAAGTGCCCCAAGCAAAACCTTTCACCCGCGACATCTGCTCCAGGTCTGGGGTGTCAAAACGTTTGCCTTGCTTCAAGGCGTTGATCAAGTCAATCACCGGCGTGTTGTTGGCAAACTCCAGGCGCGTGTTTTCGGGGTTGACGCCGCGCGATACCGCATCGATCCCGGCTTTGAGTGTGGCTTCCAATGTGATGTCCATGCCCTGCCCTTGGGTGGCTTGGGCGCGGTTTTTGTCGATCAAGCCATCGATCACCACCAAAACCTCGAGCGCATCGCGCGAGGCCACACCGGTGTAGAGCAACTCTTTGAGTTGCCCAGTGGCTTGCATGGCCGACTCATTGCGGCTTTTGCCGTAGGCATCTTGAAATTGGCACAGGTCTTGGCCACGCAAAAACAAAATGGTCGGCCACAAGGTGATTTTTTCAATCGCCATGGCGGGCATGCCGATGGCGCCCCAGCCGATCAAGGCCAGTGCCAAGCTTCGCCTCAGGGCGTGCCGAATGGTTGGCCTCAACCGGGGATTGGTAAAAAAACGCATGGCGCCAGCTTAGGTGCACGAGCGCGTTCGCGGTTTGATGCACGTCAAGCCCGGCGGCTTTAGGCTTCGGCGTGGGGTTCCGCTGCGGGTGGTTTGGGCGCACTGTTGGTGGGCCACAGCACCGAGGCGATGGCCGCCACGATCAGGCTCACCGCCACCAGGTCTTGCCAATGCAGCACCTCGCCCAAGGCCAGGGCACCGACCAGCACGCCCAGCACCGGGATCATCATCACACTCAAGGTCGAGGCCAGCGGGGGCAGGTTGCGCGCCATCACCAGCCAGGCCACTTGGGCAAAGGCAAACACGCCCAGCCCGTTGTAGACGATGGCCACCATTGCCGGGCGGGTCACCGGGTGCCAAGCAAAACCTTCCAGCAGCCACGACAACACCGTGAGCACCACGCCGGTCATGGCAGTCATCCAAAAGGCGATGGTCAGGGTGTGCGCTTGCATGGTGGTGCGGCGCATGCGTTGCGTGCCATAGGCCCAGGCCGCGGCGGCGATCAGCAGCATCAAGGCAGCACCCGGGTGGCCCGTCATGGCCGAAATTTCATGCCACACCAGCAGCAGCGCGCCCAAAGCAGCGGCGGCCACGCCCAGCCATGCACGCCAACCCATGGCGGCACCAAACCACACATAACCAAACACCGCCGAAAAAATCGGCATGGTGTAACCCAAGATCGCCGCCCGCCCGCTGTTCAAGTGGGGCAGGGCCAGCATCATCAGGCCATACCAAAGAAACATATTGGGGATGGACAGGTGCAGCAATTCGCCCCATTCGACGCGCGCCACCCGAAACGGGATGCGCCAGCGCCACAGCACCACGCCCAGCACCGGCAAGCCAATGCCAATGCTCAGCACGCGAAACATCAAGGCTGGGAAGTCGGCAATGCCCCACTTCATCAATGGCCAATTGCAGCCCCACACCAAGGTCATCAAGGTGAGGATCAGGATTTGCCGAGGCTGCCAGGGGGTCATGGCCCCATGGTACGCGCCAAAGCGTGGAACAGTTCCCTAGAATGTGTCACGGTTGTGCGCCTTGCATGCAGCCCCCGCCCAGACATGTCCACCTCCTTGACCCATCCCACCAACCCCCTCCACAGCCCGGTTCGCGCCTGGATGCAGGGTTTCGCGCAGGGCACCGCCGACCCCGTGGCCGCTTGCGAACACTACTTGGCGCGCATCGCCCAACACAACCCCGCACTCAACGTCTACCTGTGGGTGGACGCTCCGCGCAGTTTGGCCATGGCGCGTGAGAGCCTGCAGCGCTGGGCCCAGGGTCGGCCCCTGAGCCCCTGGGATGGTTTGCCCATCGCCATCAAAGACAACGTGGACGTGCAAGGCTGGCCGTGCAGCGCGGGCACGGCGGCTGACCGCGAGCGCCGCCCCCATGCCGATGCGGTGGTGGTGCAGCATTTGCGCAGCTTGGGGCTGGTGGTGCTGGGCAAGCTCAACATGCACGAAGGGGCCTTGGGCGCGACCAATGCCAACCCGACGTACGGCGACTGCATCAACCCTTGGCGCGCGGGCTTCACGCCGGGCGGCTCGAGTGGCGGCAGTGCAGCGGCGGTGCGTGCGCAGTTGTGCGCCGCTGCCATTGGCACCGACACCATGGGTTCGGTGCGGGTGCCTGCGTCTTACTGCGGCGTCACCGCGTACAAGCCCAGTGCGGACCGCGTGTCCAACCAAGGCGTGGTGCCGCTGTGCCACATGCTCGACACCGTGGGTTGGTTGACCGCCTCCGTGGCCGATGCGCAGGCCTTGGCCGCCAGCCTGTGGACCAGTGCGCAGGGTTCGCCCATCGTCCTTGAAGCTTCACCTTCAATGGCCACCGTTTCCGCAACAGCAACTGCACCTGCAACGGCATCTGCATCTGCATCGACGCGACCTTTGCGCGTGGGCCGTTTGGTGCAAGCCGACCAGGTGAGCTTGGACCCGGTGGTGGCACAGGCCTATGCCCAACTGTGTGAGCAACTCACCCAGGCCGGTGTGCAGTGGGTGGATGTGGATGTGCCCCTGTGGCAGCCCACCGCGCTGCGCCAAGCGGGTTTGTTGCTCAGCGAGCGCGATGGCGCATCCTATTGGACAGATCGGCTGGGCACGGACTTGCCCGGCTTGAGCGAAGGCTTTGCCCGCATGCTGCGCTACCCTGAGCGCGCAGGGGCCGCCAAGCTGGCCCAGGCCCAAGCCCTGTTGGACACGGTGCGCGCCGACGCCGCCCGGGTGTTTGGCGCGGTGGACTTGTTGCTGATGCCCACCACGCCCCAAACCGCGTTCCACCACGATGTCCCTGTGCCTGTGAACCAAGCCGATTTCACCGCCTTGGCCAATGTCTGGGGCGCACCGGCGTTGGCTTTTCCCTTGCGCACGGGTGACTTGCCCGCATCGGCGCAATTACTGGCCGCGCCCGGCCAAGACGAGGCTTTGTGGGCCCAGGTCAGTGGTTT
>CAXNFO010000079.1:0-7388 GCA_964201395.1 Limnohabitans sp. | reverse complement strand
GTGGGCAATATGGCATCGGGGCGCTCTTTGGCGATGATTTTTTCCACCGTTTGCCAGGTGATGGGCTCGATGTAGGTCACATCGGCTGTGGCCGGGTCGGTCATGATCGTGGCAGGGTTGCTGTTGATCAAGATGACCTTGAACCCCTCTTCGCGCAAGGCTTTGCAGGCTTGGACGCCCGAATAATCAAACTCACAGGCCTGCCCAATGACGATGGGGCCTGCGCCAATGATGAGGACGCTTTTGATGTCTGTGCGCTTAGGCATGCTGATCTCTCGGTGTACCGCTGTGAAGGGACTCAACCCCCATTGGATTTTGAAAAACGATGTACGGGCGCTGGGTGCTCATGCGCGCGCGCCCATCAAACCGACAAAGCGGTCGAACAAATAGGCGATGTCATGCGGGCCCGGCGATGCTTCTGGGTGGCCCTGGAAACAAAATGCGGGCTTGTCGGTGCGGGCCAGGCCTTGGACGGTGCCATCAAACAAGCTCACATGGGTGGCGCGTAAATGTGCAGGCAGGGTTTGCGCATCCACCGCAAAGCCATGGTTTTGGCTGGTGATGGACACCCGGCCTGAGTCGAGGTCTTTGACCGGGTGATTGGCACCATGGTGGCCAAATTTCATCTTGAAGGTTTTGGCACCACTGGCCAAGGCCATGATTTGGTGCCCCAGACAAATGCCAAACGTGGGCAAGCCCGATTCGATCAAGGTTTGGGTGGCCGCGATCGCATAGTCACAGGGTTGGGGATCCCCTGGGCCGTTGGACAAAAACACACCATCCGGTTTGACATTTAACACGGCTTGGGCGGAGGTTTTGGCTGGCACCACCGTCAGGCGGCAGCCGCGTTGCGCCAGCATGCGCAATATGTTGTGCTTGACGCCAAAGTCATAGGCCACCACGTGGAAGCGCGGGGCATTCAATTGACCATAACCCGTGCCCAGTTGCCATTCGGTTTGCTGCCAATCGAAAGTTTGGGGGGTGGAGACTTTTTGCGCCAAATCCAAGCCGGCCATGCTGGGTGCAGCCTGGGCAGCCGCCAGGGCTTGCTGGCACAAAGCGGGGGTAACGACCTGCCCAGCGGGCAAGCCCATGATGCAGCCGTTTTGCGCCCCATGGTTGCGCAAATGGCGGGTCAACTGACGGGTATCAATGCCGGCAATGGCGACCGTGCCTGACGCCGCCAAGTAAGTGGACAAATCCTGCTGGCTGCGAAAGTTGGATGCCACCAAGGGCAGGTCTTTGATGATCAGGCCAGCAGCGTGGACGCGATCGGCTTCGACATCTTCGGCATTGGTGCCGACATTGCCAATGTGCGGGTAGGTCAAGGTGACCAGTTGCTGGCAATAGCTGGGATCGGTGAGGATTTCTTGATAGCCGGTGATGGCGGTGTTGAAGACCACTTCACCCACGGTGGTGCCAGGAGCCCCAATCGACTGGCCTTGCCACATGGTGCCGTCTGCAAGCGCCAAAATGGCCGCGGGATGTTTTCCCTTTAAAGACAAAAGCACTGGGTTCTCCGAGGTTCGGTGACGCCCCAGCGCGTTCAAAAAATCCCACAGAAAACTGGTTTCGGTGGGATCTGCGTCGCTGCTTGTGAAAGGGGGATGCTGGAGATCGAGCTGAGGGCGTGCGGTTGGATGCGAAAAGCGCTCCATTGTAACCGAGGGGTTACCCGAGCGTCGCCTGTCCCGCTGCACTGGCATGCAAACACACCGCCGCTGCAGCTGCCACATTCAGCGACTCCTCACCCCCAGGCTGGGCAATGCGCACACACCGCTGTGCCGCTGCAAGCAGCGCTGCTTGCACGCCCTGCCCTTCATGGCCCAGCAACCACGCACAAGGCCAGGGCAAGGCCATCGATCCGACACATTGGTGCAACCAATCGCCCTGATGAGAACTCGTGGCCAGCATCGGCACACCCAAGGCCAAGGCGTCTTCCAGCGTTGCCGATTCGACCAAACGCATCGCAAAATGAGCCCCCATACCGGCACGCACGACCTTGGGGCTCCACAAACCTGCCGTGCCCCGCAAGGCCACGATCTGGGCAAAACCAAATGCGGCGGCACTGCGCAAAATGGAGCCCACATTGCCAGCATCCTGCACCTGATCCAGCACCACGGTGGCCAATCCAGGCGCCATCACGGGGGCCACGGGCAAGTCAATCACACAGCCCATTTTTTGGTCTTTGGCCAAAGGGCTTAATGTGTCGAAGAGTGCGTCCGGCAGCAACATGATGCGCTGGGCAGAAAGGGGGGACATCTGGCCCAGGTGCTCCCACATCGATTGGGCCACCACGAGTTGTTCCACCACCCAGCCCCGGGACTGTGCAGCGCGGCACAAATGATCACCCTCCAGCCACACTTGTTGGCGCTTGCGATAGGCTGAGTTGTCTTGGGCCAAAGCACGCAAGGCTTTGAAGGCCGGGTTGTGGCGCGACTCAATGGTTTGAACCAGCGCGGTTTTCATTGTGGCCCCCGAGACAACACGCGGGCCACCGGCGAAAAGCTGCGCCGATGCCAAGGCGTGGCCCCATGCTGTTGCAAAGCCAGCAGATGTTGCGCCGTGCCATAGCCTTTGTGGGCCGCAAAACCATAGGCCGGGTACTCGGCATCGATCTCCAGGCACCATCTGTCCCGCGCCACCTTGGCCAAGATGGAGGCAGCAGAAATGGCGGGCACCTTTCGGTCACCTTGGACCACCGCTTCGGCAACGATGTCTAGGGTGGGCAATCGGTTGCCGTCCACCAGCACCTTGTGGGGTTTGAGGCGCAGGCCCATCACCGCACGGCGCATGGCCAGCAGAGTGGCTTGCAAGATGTTGAGGCGGTCAATTTCTTCCACGCTGGCTTGGGCCACGCTGAAGCACAGGGCGCGGGCATGGATTTCTGCGCTCAAACGCTCGCGTTGGCGCGGGCTCAAGGTTTTAGAGTCGGCCAAACCCGGAATGGGTTTCAAGTCGTCCAAGATCACCGCCGCAGCCACCACCGGGCCAGCCAAGGGTCCCCGCCCAGCCTCGTCCACGCCGGCCACCAAACCAGGCACATCCCAAGGCAAGGCGACTTGCTCAGCGCGCCATGGTTTTTTCGATCGCATCGCTGGCCAACTGCGCGGTGTCGCGCATCAAAGAATGGTGCATGTCCACAAACCGTTGATGCAAGTTCGCCAGCCGCTGGCTGGGCGCCAGCCAGTCGAGCACGGCTTGCCCCAATGCGGGGGGTGTGGCTTGGTCTTGCAAAAATTCAGGCACCAAAAATTCGGCGGCCAGGATGTTGGGCAGTCCCACCCAGGGCTGCAACTTTTGGCGCCGCATGATCTGCCAACTCAAGGTATTCATGCGGTAAGCAATCACCATGGGGCGCTTGAACAATGCCGCCTCCAAGGTGGCGGTTCCGCTGGCGACCAGGCTGACATCGCAAGCCGCCAAGGCCAAGTGAGAACCTGCCTCTGTGACGGTCAAGTTGACCACGCCCCCAAAGCGGTCGATGCAAGCCTGCAAGCGCGAACGCAAAGCCGCAAAAGTGGGCAGAACAAAATGCAAGTGGGGCTCTCTTTTTTGCAGCCAAGCAGCCGACTGCAAAAAGATGGGGGCCAATTGATCGACTTCGGAGGCCCTGCTGCCGGGCAACAGGCTCACCACCGTGGCCTGTGGGGGCAAGCCCAATTGCCGGCGCGCCGCGTCCTTGTCGGGCTCCATCGGAATGGCCGCTGCAAATGGGTGGCCCACATAGGTGCTGTCAATGCCATGCGCCGACAGCAAAGCCGGTTCAAACGGAAATAGGCACAACATGTGGCGCACGCTGTGGCGTATTTTTTCCAATCGGTGGGCGCGCCAAGCCCACACCGATGGGCAAACAAAGTGCACAGTGGGCACGCCGATAGACAGCAGTTGGCGCTCCAAGTCGAGGTTGAAATCGGGCGCATCGACACCGATAAAAACCGCCGGTGGCTCAGCCTGCAAACGCGCCAATAGCTGGCGGCGAATGGCGACGATGCCCCGGTAATGGCGCAATACCTCGATATAGCCACGCACCGCCAAACGCTCATGGGGCCACCAAGCCTCAAATCCTTGCTCGGCCATGCGTGGCCCGCCTATGCCGCAAGAGAGGGCTTGAGGCCATTTGTCGCACAGGCCCTTGAGCAGCATGCCGGCCAACATATCGCCCGATGCCTCGCCCGCCACCATGGCAAAAGTGGGCGCATGCCGATCGGTCATGGTTTGAACAAAGCCTGGTGGTACTGGTGCTCAGCGGACGATGCCACGCTGGGGCGAGACCAATCGCAAAAAATCCAGCATCAGGCTCACGTCCCCTTGGGTTTGTGAGTTGCCCAGCGCCTCAATCGCTTGGATCGATTGCTCCAAAGATAAGTCGCTGCGGTAGAGCGCCTTGTGCATCGCTTTGACCGCCGCGATGCGCTCAGGCCCAAAACCCCGTCGGCGCAGGCCTTCAAAATTCATGGATCTGGCCTGCGCTGGCTGTCCTTGGCACATCACAAAGGGGGGTAAATCGGCAAACAGCAAAGAGTTCATGGCCGTGAAACTGTGCGCTCCCAAACGGACAAACTGATGCACCACGGTGAAGCCGCCCAAAATCACCCAATCCCCCACCTCCACATGACCGGCGAGTTGGGTGTTGTTGGCAAAAATGGTTTGATTCCCCACCAGACAGTCATGGGCCAGATGCACATAGGCCATGATCCAGTTGTCGTTGCCCAATCGGGTGACGCCACCACCCCCTGGCGAGCCGATATTGAAAGTGCAAAACTCACGGATGGTGTTGCCGTTGCCAATCACCAACTCGCAGGGTTCACCCTTGTATTTTTTGTCTTGGGGAATCGCGCCCAAGGAGTTGAACTGAAACACCCGGTTGTTGCGCCCGAGCGTGGTGTGGCCTTCAATCACGCAGTGGGCGGCCACCGTGGTGCCCGCGCCAATGCGCACATGCGGGCCAATCACAGTGTATGGGCCGACCTGCACCGAACTGTCGAGTTCGGCTTTCGGATCGATCAACGCAGTGGGGTGGATCAGGGGGGAAGTAGACACGTTGATGGACTCGCTTCAAGCAATGGTGCGCATGGTGCACATCAACTCAGCTTCTGCGGCGATGTCCTCACCGACCTTGGCACAGGCCTTGAACTTGAAGATGCTGGCCTTCATTCGATCGAGCGTGACCTCCAAAATCAACTGGTCTCCCGGCTCCACCGGCCGTTTGAAGCGTGCCCCATCAATACCGGCAAAGTAATAAATTGTTTTGTCATCGGGGGTGGTGCCCAACATGTCAAAAGCCAGCAAAGCCGCGGCTTGGGCCAGGGCTTCCAAAATCAAGACACCCGGCATCACGGGTCGGTGCGGGAAGTGGCCCGAAAAATAGGGCTCATTGATCGAGACATTTTTCAAAGCCTTGATCCGCTTGCCCTTGTCAATTTCAAGCACCCTGTCGACCAACAAAATAGGGTAGCGGTGGGGCAGTTGCTTGAGAATTTGATGAATGTCCATGGTACGGCTCAAAGAGGTGAAGGGGGGTGCTGTTCAAGCGCCTTGATGCGTTCGCGCAGACGGTAAAGCTGTTTCAAGCTGGCGGCATTCTTTTCCCAGGCCGCATTGTCATCGATGGGGAAAAAGCCACTGTAGTGTCCTCTTTGATGGATGGAGCGTGTCACCACACTGGCAGCCGAGACATGCACATGGTCGGCCAATGTCAGGTGGCCCAACACAATGGCGCCGCCACCCAAGGTGCAATGGGCGCCAATGCGGGCACTGCCGGCCACCCCAGCGCAACCCGCCAAGGCGCTGTGGTCCCCAATCTGCACGTTGTGCCCAATTTGCACCAAGTTGTCCATCTTGACGCCATTGCCAATGATGGTGTCCTCCAAAGCGCCTCGGTCGATGCAGGTGTTGGCGCCCAGCTCCACAGAGTCCCCCAAGCGCACGGCGCCCAACTGCTCGATCTTGACCCAAGTGCCCTCATGCGGAGCAAAACCAAAGCCATCGGCACCCAGCACAACCCCTGGGTGCAATATGCCATGCTGCCCCACCACGCAATCATGGCCCACGTGAACGCGGGCATGCAAACGGGTGTGTGCGCCAATGCGAGCGCCAGCCTCGACCACACACAAGGGACCAATGTGAGCTGTTGCATCAACAAAGGCGGCAGGATCAATCACCGCAGTCGGGTGGATGCGCGGCCCCTCGGGCAAAGGGTGATGGGCGCGCCACAACTGAGTCAAGCGGGCAAAGAAATGGTAGGGGTCGGGTGTAACGATACAAGCGCCACGGCTTTGGGCGGCTGCTGCCAGGGCTGGTGACACGACCACACAGGCAGCTCGGGTGCTGAGCAATTGGGATTGGTATTTGGGATGACTGAGAAAACCCAAATCTGTGGGACCGGCAGACCCCAAGGGTGCCAAGCGATCAATCCAGGTTTGGGGGTCGCCATGCAACTCACCGCCCAAGGCTGCGGTGATTTGACTTAAGTACAGCCCCACACCGTGCCGCCGACCGCGTTTACTTGGTGCCGTTGATGGCTTTGATCACCTTCTCGGTGATGTCGTGTTTGGGGTTGATGTAAACCGCCTCTTGCAGCACCAAATCGTATTTTTCAGCCTCTGCCACTTGGCGCACCACGCGGTTGGCGCGCTCCAACACGAGCTGAAACTCTTCATTTTTACGGGCGTTCAAGTCTTCTTGAAATTCGCGGCGTTTGCGTTGGAACTCGCGGTCTTGCTCGCTCAATTGGCGCTGACGCGTCACGCGCTGGGTCTCAGACAAAGTGGGGGCATCGCGCTCGAGCTTTTCAGAGTTGGTTTTGAGCGTGTTGCCCAAATCCATCAATTCTTTTTCACGCCGAGAAAATTCTTGTTCGAGTTTGGTTTGCGCCGCTTTGGCAGTGTTGGCCTCGCGGAAGATTCGATCGGTGCTGATAAAACCAATCCGGAATTCTTGAGCTTGGGCAGATGCCCAAGCACCCAATGCCAAGGCCACTGTCATCGAAAGTGTTCGCATGGTGTTCATCAAAACGATGTCCCGATCTGAAATTGCAATTTTTGTATTCTATCGCCCCGGAACTTGTTGATGGGCTCGGCCACGGCAAAGCGCAGGGGGCCGACCGGGCTGACCCAGCTGATGCCGGCTCCAACTGAAGTTCGCATCAAGGCCAAATCTGTGTTGTCATTGACGCCGTACACATTGCCGGCATCAAAGAATCCATACAAACGCAAGGTGGGGTCATTGCCAACGCCGGGGAAGGGAATAAAAAACTCGGTGTTGAACACCAGTTTTTTGGCGCCACCCACCACCAAACCCGTGGTGTCGCGCGGCCCCAAGGAGCCTTGTTCAAACCCCCTCACCGACCCCAAACCACCGGCATAAAAGTTTTTATAGGTGGGCAA
>CAXNFO010000078.1:0-7535 GCA_964201395.1 Limnohabitans sp. | reverse complement strand
TGGGCGGGTCTTTGGGCAAGTCTGGGTGAGGCGGCTTGAAGCTCGACAACTGGCAATGCTTTTCGTATGCCGACAAGCCCGGTCGCAGATCCCCACCCTTGCGCAAAAACGCATATTCTTTGCGATGTGAGACACCCACAGGGCTGGTGTAAAAACTGTCGCGGTCCGTGCACTCCATGGGTCGGCTGGCCATGAACCTGTCCCAAGCCTGCGTGTTTTCTTGGCTTTGCCCTTCCCATTTGGTGAGGCGGATTCTTTGGTCTTGCTGCGACTCCAACTCGGCGGACAGACCCGAGGCAACACATTTGTCCACCTCTGAATGGCATGCCGCCAATGCCCACGCAGCACAACACAAAATGATGGCAAGGCTGTTGCGTGCCATGGGATCAATCCACGCCTTGGGTGATGGGCATGGGTGGGCTGTTTTTACGGTTCCGGCTCAACCAGGTCAACAAGGAAAAACAGGTGAACGCCAACAGGCTTAAGGCCATGAAGCCAGAGCGATAGGTGCCGGTGACGTTGGAGATCCATCCCACCAAGGGCGAGCCAAACACCACGCCCAAAAACGTCACCGCCAAGGTGCCACCCGTGGCCACGCTGGCCATGCCCTTGGGGGCTTGGCGCGCCACTTCCGACAGGTAAACACCGTTCCAGCCGATGGCCGTCGCACCAAACACCACCAACACCGCGTTGAACCACAAAGCCGACGTGCCCACCTCGAAAAAGGCACAGGCCATGGCGGTGCCCGACATGGTGATGGCCAGCAAGCTGAGCATGCGCAAAGGTTTGATCCAGCGGTCGGCCACATAGCCCCACATCACCCGCCCCATCACCCCACCAAATTGGGTCAAGGTCATGGCCAAGCCCGCGCCGACCAAGGTCAGCATCAATTCATCGTGCAAATAGGTGACCAAATACGTCATCAAGGACATTTGCACCACAGAGAACATGAAGGAACAAATGGCCAATGTGGCCAATGCGCGGTGCGAAAACACCATGCGAATGGGTTGCAAAATATTGCCCCAGCGCAGGGGCTGATCGGGTTTGCGGTCGTCGTCCAAGGCGGGGCGCTGGGGTTGCGCCGCCAAGGCACACAGCAGGCAAGCCGCTGAAACGATCAACAGCGATGCCTGCCAATCCACCCACAGCAGCAGCGTGGGCACCACTGCGCCGGCCATCATCCCGCCCAATGGCACACCGGTTTGCTTGACCGAAAACACCAAAGACAAGCGATGCGCAGGCGTTGAGCGGGCCAACAGGTGCGAACTCGCTGGGGTCATGGGGCCGTAACCCAAACCCACCAAAAAAGCGCCCAGCACCATGGCAGGAATCCACGGCATGGCGCACAAAGCCAAGCCCAGCGCGCACAGCACCAAACCCCACTGGCTCACCCGAATGGGGCCCATGCGGATCACGCTGGCACCCGAGGCCAAGCTGGCCAAAATGGCACCCACATAAGAGATGCCGATGTACACCCCCAACAAGGTGGGAGAGACATCCATGGCTTTGGCCACCACCGGGGCCATCACCGGCAAGGTCAACAATGCCATGGTGACCAGGGCCTGGATCAACAAGGTGATGAACAAGGGCATCCAGGTGCGCCAAGGTGGATTAGACATAGAGAAGTTTTCTCAATTCGGTTTTCAAAACTTTTCCAGTCTCGTTCTTGGGCAGATGATCCACCAAACGGTATTGCTTGGGCCGCTTGAAGCGTGCCATGTGCGACAAGCAATGCGCATCCAAATCATGCAAGGTTTGTTTTTCGTCCGCATTGGCGAGGGGCCGCAACACCACAAAGGCCACCACTTCTTCGCCCCACTCTGGGTGGGTGCGCCCCACCACCGACACCTCAGACACGCTGGGGTGCAGCAGCAGCACCTCCTCCACTTCACGCGGATAGATGTTGCTGCCGCCGGAAATGATCAGGTCTTTGCTGCGGTCCTTGAGGGTCAAAAAGCCTTCTTCATCCAAGCTGCCCATGTCGCCAGTGTGCAGCCAGCCCTGACGAAGGGTTTGCGCCGAAGCCGCAGGGTTTTGCCAATAGCCTTGCATCACCACCTCGCCGCGAACGCAAACCTCGCCAATCTCGCCCACCGCGACAGGCCTGTCTTCATCGTCCAACACCTGCACTTGCAATCCCTCAAAAGGCCTTCCCACCGAAGCCAAACGCAGGGCATGGCGTGGATGCTGGGCATCGCGGTGCATGTCTTTGGAGCTCACGGTGATGGTCATGGGCGACTCACCTTGGCCATAAATTTGCACAAACCGTGGGCCAAATCGGGCCAAGGCCGCTTCAATGTCGGCCACATACATGGGGCCACCACCGTAAATGATGGTTTTCAATCCGGTGAAAGGGTCATCGCTGGGGGCTTCGACCAGGCGCTTGAGCATGGTCGGTGCGGCGAACATGGAGATGCCCTGCCAGTGGGTGCCCAAATCAAACAACTCTTGGGCATCAAAGCCACCCGACTCGGGGATCACGTTGCACGCAGCCCGCGCCAAATGAGGCACTGAATACAAGCCCGAGCCATGTGACATGGGCGCGGCGTGGATGATGCAGTCCTCCACCCCGATGTCATCGACATCGGCGAAATAGTGCTGGCACATGGCCATCATGTTGTGGTGCGACAGCATGACGCCTTTGGGTCGCCCCGTGGTGCCACTGGTGTAGAACAACCAGGCCAAGTCTTGCGCCCCACGCGCGGCCAAGGTCATGGCTGGCGCTTGGGCCATGCGCCGGTAAGCCGCGCCATTGATGTCCACCACATGGCGAACACTGTGGGACAGCGCGGCCCCCTGCTCACAGGCGCTCAAGGTTTTGGGGTGGGCCAGCACCAAAGGGGTTCCAGCATCGTCAAAGATGTAGGCCAGTTCCTTGGGGTGCAGTTGTGAGTGGATGGGCACAGCCACCAAACCGGCATGCCAAATGGCCAGCAGTGACTCCCAATAAGCGGGGTGATTGCGCATCACCAAACCCACCCGGTCGCCGCTTTGAAGGCCCAGGGCCAGCATGCCAGATGCCATGGCGGAGACTTGCTTGAACAAACCCAGATGGTCTTGCAACACTGTTTTCCCCCAAGCCAAGGCGGGGGCATGCGGGTGATCGCGGGCAGCGCGTTCGAGCAAATGGGCCAAGTTCATGGGTTCGCGCTCCTAGGCTTTGCGGGGTATGACCACGCCGTCAAACTCTTTCATGGCGATGCCCAGCGCTTGAGAGGCCATGTCTCGCACAGCGGCAGGTTGCCCGGCTTGAAAAATATAAGCCGTGTAAAACTGCTTGAGCGTGGGATGGGCCAAAATTTCTGCCTCGGTGCGGCTTTGGGTGATTTGGTCCCCGTAGACCATGGGCAAAGGCACCTGCACATTGCGTGCTGGGTCGCGCATGATGGCCTTGGGTTCGCCGCCTTGGGCCACCGTGTCCATCTCTTCAAAGAAGCGGCGGCGCATGGCCACAATGCCCCTGTCACTGGCACTCAAGTTTTCTTGGCTGCGGTCGGCGATGCGCCCTTGCCCCACCCAAGCCAAAAAATCTTGGTTCATCACATGGGTGTCGATCCAGCGACCGTGCTCGTCTTTCACCGGGCCCCGCCAAGTGGGGATGTGGGTTTGTGCATAAGGCTCGCGTTCGCGCGGCACACGGGTGTATTTCCAGGTGACGCTCAAGGTGTTGTCGTCATCAATGGGCACACGCCACTCAAAGTGCTCGCCCAAAAAGAAACCATTCGGCCACAAGCAAACCCGGCCCACGGTCCAGGCCTGGTCGTCTTCGCTGGTGTCTTGTTTCACCCGGTGATAGGTGAAGCCAAACTCAAACTCTTTGAAATCCAACTTCAGATGGGTGGCGCCAAAGCGAACCTCGCCGGTGCGCTGGCGGTTGCCCCAGTTCTCGTGCATCCATTCAAAATGCACCGGGTCGATCGAATTTTCTTGGCATTGAAACCAATTGCACGGCACCTCTGAGAGCACCACTTGGGTAAAGCCGTTGTCCCACGAAAAAGCCTCCCAATCGGGCAACAAGGGGGCCGGTTGTGGCCCCATGTAAGCCCACAGCATGCCGCCCTTGGCTTGCACTGGATACGCCGTGAGCTTGACCCGCGCTTTGGCTTGGCGCTCGGGGTGCACAGTGTCCTCAAACGGTTGATGGATGCAAGCGCCGTGGTGATCGAATTGCCAGCCGTGGTAGCTGCAGCGCAAGCCCTGCGCCTCCACCATGCCAAAGCTCAAATCAGCGCGTCGGTGTGGGCATTGGCGCTGCACCAAGCCGTATGTACCGCCCAGGTCCTTGTACAGCACCAGGTCTTCGCCCATCAAGCGAATCGGTTTGGTGCGGGCTGTGTCAAATTCAGACACGCCCGCGATCGGCATCCAATAGCGGCGCAATAAGTTGCCCATGGGGGTGCAAGGACCCACACGCACCAAGCGCTCGTTTTGCGCTGGCGTCAACATCTGTGCATGCCGGTGATATGGGTGCTCTGCGGGTGGGCTAAAAGCCGCATCAATCTGATTTGATGTTGGCCAACTTGACGGCACGTTCGTATTTGCGAACGTTTTTCTTGATGATCTCGCCGTACTCGTTGGCGTTGCTGTAAATGATGGAAAAACCTGTTTCCTTGAATTTGGCCAAAAAGTCAGGGCTCTCGGTGGCTTGCTTGACAGCCGCCTGAAGCTTGTTGACGATGGCCGGGGGAATGCCCGCTGGACCCAAGACCCCTGTCTCGGCCTGGAAGTCATAGTCTTTGACCATTTCCGCCAAAGACGGCGTATCGGGAAAACGCGACCAGCGCTTGCCGCCGGTGACGGCCAGCAAATTCAAAGTGCCGGCTCGGATGTGGGGCGCAGAGGCGGTGAAGGCGGTCAACAAAACGGGCACATCGCCAGCCAATACGGCAGGAACCGACTGACCGCTGCCTTTGTAGGGGATGTGGGTGATGTCCAAGCCCGCATCGGCCTTGAAAGCCTCCATGGAAATGTGGTGGATGCTGCCCACGCCTGCAGATCCATAATTGATTTTGCCTGGGTTGGCTTTGGCCTCTCTGACCAGATCTTGCAGGGTTTTGATGCCCGTTTTGGCATTGGCCACCAACAACAAGGGCTCATAGGTCAAGCCAGAGATGGGCGTCAAGTCCTTGAAGGTGTCATAGGGCAAGTTTTTAAAAATATGTGGCGCAATGCCCAGTTGGCTGGTGTCGCCCATCATCAAGGTATAGCCATCGGCGGGCAATTTCACCAATTGAGATGTGGCGGTCATACCACCCCCACCGGGTCGGTTTTCAACCACAAAGGGTTGGCCCAAGATGTCCGTGAGTTTTTGGGCCAAAGCGCGGGCCACGAAATCGGGGCTGCCACCGGCCACATAGCCGACCAAAATTTTGACCGGTTTGACAGGGTAGTCTTGCGCCCAAGAAAGCACAGGCGACAGGCAAACCAGGGCAATGGACAGGGTTTTGAGCAAAAATTTCATGGGTCATCCTGGTTGAAGAAAAAGGCTGTCTCACATGGGCTGCGGTGGCTGAGCAGGGACAGCGGCCTGAGCACAAAGACCGGCGCAGATTACACCAAATCGATTTGGCCCTGGCGCCAAAGCTGGCCACCGCAGTCGTGTGCACGACAGGGTCTGCGCGTATTGGCTGCGTGTTGGTTACAGTTTGCGGCCCACCAACACACCAGGAGCCCCCATGGCCACCACCCCATCCCAGATCAAAACCGTCATCATGACCGGCGGCACCCGTGGACTGGGCTGGGAAATGGCCCAAGCCTTGATCGATGCTGGTCACCGGGTGGTCATCACCGGTCGACAACATGGCCCCCACCTGGGCGCACTGCAAGACCAACTCAATCAGCGCGCTGGCGCAGCGCACGCCCTGGCCTTGCAAGCCGATGTGGCCCAGTGGGCTGACTGCGAACGGGTGGTCCAGCAGACCCTGGACACCTTTGGCAGCGTCGATGGCCTGGTCAACAACGCGGGCTTGGGCATGCGGGCGATTCGTGATGATTTTTTGCAAGACCCGCCCTTGTTTTGGCAAGCCGCACCACAGGCCTTTGCCGACATCATTCAAACCAATGTGGTAGGCCCGTTTTTCATGGCGCGCGCCTGCGTGCCCCTGATGGTGGCGCAAGGTTTTGGCCGGGTGGTGAATGTCTCCACCAGCCAGTCCACCATGGTGCGCAGGGGCTACAGCCCCTATGGCCCCAGCAAAGCCGGGTTGGAGGCTTTGAGCGTGGTGTGGGCGAAAGATTTGGCCGGCACCGGTGTCACGGTGAATGTGCTGCTGCCCGGTGGGGCCAGTGCCACCGACATGCTTCCACCCAACACACCCAAAGACAAACTGCTGCCACCACAGCAAATGCGTGCCCCGATTGTGTGGTTGATGTCCGATGCTTCCAGCGCACACACCGGTGGCCGTTACAGCGCCAAGGATTGGCCCGAACACTTGAGCGCTGAGGCGGCTGCGACCTGCGCGCGATCGGCCCACCAAGAGGTTCCGCACATCATGTGATAGCCATCTCCAAATTGATGAGCAATGGCGTTGAGCAAAGGCGACAAAGCTGCGGTTTACCCTGTTGAAGACGGACAGCGCTTGGGGTAACTTGTCGCAGATAGAAAACACCTTTTTTTCGACCCAAGGACACCCCACCATGAACCCCATGAAATGGCCATCCATCCGACTGACGCAGATTTGGCTTTTGCTGATCGGCTTGTTGAGTTTCCAACTGAGCAGCGCGCAAACCGCGGCAGATGCCAGCAACTACCCCAATCAGCCGGTCAAACTCGTGGTGCCCTACCCGCCGGGCGGTGGCGCTGATTTCTTGGCCCGGTTGTTGGCTGAAAAAGCCCAAGCCAAATGGGGTCAAACAGTGATTGTCGAAAACCGTTCAGGCGCTGGCGGCAATGTCGGCACCGAATCTGTTTTTCGCGCCAACCCCGATGGCTACACCTTGCTGTTCACCGCGCAACCCCCTTTGGTCGCCAACAAAAGCCTGTACGCCAAACTCAACTTCGACCCCGACATCATGACGCCGGTCTCGATCATGACCACCGGTTACAGCGTTTTGATGGTGCACCCCAAATTGCCGGTCAACAGCGTGGCCGAATTGATCGCCTATGCCAAGGCCAACCCCAACAAACTCAATTACGCCTCGCAAGGCATTGGCAACGCCGCCCACTTGAGTGCCGAATTGTTTTGCTCCATGGCCGGCATCAAAATGACCCATATTCCTTATAAAGGCACGGGCCCCGCCTTGGCCGATGCCTTGTCGGGTCAGGTCGAGGTTTATTTTGGCGAACTGGCCACCTCAGGCGTGCATGTGCGGGCGGGCAAGCTCAAGCTGCTGGCCGTTGGGGGAGAAAAGCGTTTGCCCGATTACCCCCAAGTGCCCACGGTGGCAGAGTCACTGCCCAAATACCTCGCCACGGTTTGGCAAGGCATGGTGGGCCCACCTGGCATGAACATGGCCATTTCACGCAAGTGGTCTGGCTTGGTCAACGAGGTGCTGAAAAACCCCGACGTGATGAAGAAACTCCAAGACATGAGCAT
>CAXNFO010000077.1:0-7573 GCA_964201395.1 Limnohabitans sp. | reverse complement strand
TGCTGCGCCATGTGACCGATGCCTTTCGCGAAGACCCGGTGCGCATCTTGCGCGTGGCCCGCTTTGCGGCCCGCATGCCCAGCTTTGCCGTGGCCCCCGCCACACTGGTTTTGATGCAAGACATGGTGCAAGCGGGCGAGGTGGACGCCTTGGTGCGCGAGCGGGTGTGGCAAGAGCTGGCCAAGGGTTTGATGGCCGCGCGCCCCTCGCGCATGTTGCAGGTGCTGCGCGCCTGCGGCGCCATGGCGCGCTTGTTGCCCGAGGTAGACCGCTTGTACGGCGTGCCGCAACCCGCAGAGCACCACCCTGAAATCGACACCGGTGTGCACTTGGAAATGGTGCTCGACCACAGCGCCGCCATCAACGCCCCGCTGGAAGTGCGCTTTGCCGCCCTGTGCCACGACCTGGGCAAAGGCCTGACCCCCGCCGATGCCTTGCCCAGGCACATCGGGCACGAACAGCGCAGCGTGCGCTTGCTGCACGCGCTGGCCCAGCGCCTGCACGTACCCCAAAGCTGCCACGAACTGGCCGAGGTGGTGGCGCGCGAACACGGCCACATCCACGCCAGCGCCACCCTGGGCGCTGCGGCCGCCTTGCGCTTGCTGGTGCGCTGCGACGCGCTGCGCCGACCCGAGCGCTTCGCCCAAGTGCTGCAAGCCTGCCTGTGCGACGCGCGGGGCCGTTTGGGTTGGCACGAGCGCCCCTACCCCCAGGCCGAGCGCTTGCCAGCCTTGCTGCAAGCCGCCCTGGCGGTCGATACCGCCCAGGTGGCCCAACAGGCGCAAGCGGATGGCCTCACGGGCGCCCAAGTGGGCGAGCGCATCGAAGCGGCGCGCATCCAAGCGATCTCGGCTTGCCCGGCTTTGTGAAGCCTAACCAGTCTTTTTGATGAGAGTTTTTGCTCTTGGGCAAGGCAGCGCCCTCAGTCAGTCGGATGATGCCCCATGACCAGAGGTACACTGCGCACCACCACACAGTAATACTGCGCACTGCGCCAGGAACAGGCACCATGACTGCGACCACCCTCCGCGCCTCGTACTCGATTTCAGCCCCACTGCTGCAGCGGTTCAATGCCGTTGTGCCCCCGGGCGAGCGCAGCCGCATGATCGAGGCCTGTATAGAACAAGCCCTTTTGGCGCGCGAACAAGCGCTGGAAGGCATCGCTGCCGCATTCATGAGCGATCCTGCGAATGCCGAAGCGATTGCAGACGAGAAGCTGTGGGACATCACCATTGGCGATGGCCTGGATGGCACCCCCGCATAAGGTCTGCAACCATGGAATTCAAACGCGGTCAGATTTACCGATTCAACCTCGAACCAGCGCGCGGCAGTGAGCAACAAGGACTGGCCCGCCCATGTGTTGTGCTGTCGCTGACGCCTTTCAACAAACAATTTCGCACGGTAGGCATCGTGCCATTTTCATCCTCTGCCAAGGCGTATGAACCTGTCTCAGTCGACACCCCCTCGGCTGGCGACAACTCGGTGGCTCTGGTTTATCAATACCGGACTGCCGATAAAACGCGGGCTGGCAAGTACATGGGTGAGCTTTCCCCCACAGACCTGGCGCGATTGAAGAGTGCGTTGCGCCAGTACCTGGGCTTGTAGTTTTTGGCCCGAACAGCCGCTTCTGTAACATGACCTTCCCGTTCTTTCACGCACCACCTTCCCCCATGAAAAAACTGCTCTACACCGTTTTGTTGTCTGCCCTGCCCTTCACCGGCTGGGCCCAGGTGGTGCAGTCGGGCGACTGGTTCGATGACATGGCCAAAGATGCCGATCGCTTTTACACCCGCGACCGTTTGACCCGACTGGGCGTGGCGATGGGCATGGGCGCGGTGGTGGCCAACACCAATGCCGACCAAAGCATTCAAAACAGCATCCAAGGTGGGCGCAGCAGTGGCAGCGACAGCTTCAGCACCAGCGTCAAACAATTTGGCGAGTGGAAGTACATGCTGCCCATTTCTTGGGGCATTTCGGCCCTGCTGCCCAAAGACAACGGCGGGCTCCAAACCTGGGGCAACCTGAGCCTGCGCGCGATTGTGGTGGGCACGCCCTCGTCCTTGATCGGGCAGCGCTTGGCCGGTGCCTCGCGCCCGAACGAAGAAGGCGTGGCTGTGCCCGACTCCAAATGGCGGCCGTTTCAAGATGACAACAGCATCAGCGGCCACTCGTTTGTGGGCGCGATTCCGTTTTTGGCCATGGCCGAACTCAACAGCGCATCCATCGGTTTGAAAGCCCTGGGCTATGCGGCATCGTTCGCAGTGCCTTTTTCGCGCATGAACGACAACGACCACTACCCGTCACAGGCCGCTTTGGGGTGGTTCATGGCCTATGAGTCGGTGCAAACTGTGATCGAGGGCGGCCAGCGCAAGGCCACCGCTTTGCGCCTGGTGCCAATCCAAATGGCCCACGGCCAATTGGGCTTGGGTCTGCAAAAAAGCTGGTGATCAGGCAGCCTGCTCGGGCTGGGCTTGGGCACTGGCCATGATGGCATCGACCACTGCACGGTGCGCCAAATTGGGCGTCAAACCTGGGCGCATGGTCAACACAATCAACCTCGGCAAAGCGGGTTCCACCACCAAAGCCACTTGCAAGCGCTTTTGATGGCGCTCGGGCTCCAAGGCCAAGGGGCCGAGCAGGGTGTGGGCCACGCCTTGCATGGCCGAATCTTTTTGCACCCGCAAAGAGTCGGCCTCCAAAACCACTTGCAGCGCAAAGCCTTGCTGCTGCGCCAAACCGTCGAGGGTGTCGCGCCATGCGCTGGGCTTGCACGGCAACACCAACGGCAGGCCTTGCAAGCGCGCAAAAGGAACGGTTTTGCGCCGCGTCAGCGCGTCACCTGGCGGCCCCACCAAATAAGTGCCCACGCTTTGCAACACCTGGTCTCCGGCACGCAAACCGGCCGGGTGCACATAGCGCACCGCCAAGTCCACACGGGCACTTTGCAAGCTGTGTTCCATTTGGCTGTCCAAGGCCTCCGTGATGGTCAATCGCACCAAGGGGTGATGCACACGCAGCGCGGCCAGGGCGGGCATCACCACCGGACCCACCGCTGAGGGGATGACGCCCAAGCGCACCTCACCCACCGCCACCCCCACCCCATGGCGAATTTCGTCTTGCAAGGCCTGGGTTTGCGCCAGCCACCCACCCACCAAGGGCAGAACCCATTGGCCGTATTCGCTCAACTGCAAACCCCGGGCATGGCGCACAAACAAGGGGCTGCCACAAGCGGCCTCGAGTTCGGCCAACTGGCGGCTGAGCTGGGGCTGGGCGCGCTCTTGCAGCAAGGCCAAACGGCTCAGGCTGCCTTCTTTGGCCAAGTCGAGAAACAGTTGCCAGGCCGCGGGCCGCATCATGGACAAATCATTCATTCAAGGTATGCCGAAAAAGTGATGCCTGTATTGCAAAAACCATGATTGACAGCATACCCCACCCCACCTAGCATGCCATCGCATGAAAACCACACACCGATTGCGCGTTGCCGCCGACATTGGCGGCACCTTCACCGACGTTGCTGCTTTTGACGAGCGCGAAGGCCGCTTGCTGCTGGGCAAGACCCTCACCACCCCCGACAAACTGGTGCAAGGCATCTTGCAAGGCATGGACAAGGCCGGCGTGTCTTTGCCCGAGGCGCATTTGTTCTTGCATGGCTCCACCGTGGCCATCAACACCATGCTCGAGCGCAGCGGCGCCCGCACCGCCTTGATCACCACCCGCGGCTTTCGCGACATCTACGAAATTGGCCGCATCAACCGACCCGACTCGTTCAACCTGCGGCACCGCAAACACGCCCCCTTGGTGGAGCGCGATTTGCGCTTTGAGGTGACCGAGCGCATGCTGGCCAGCGGCGAGGTGCATGCCGAATTGGTCGAGGCCGAAGTGTTGGCGGTCATTGAACGCTTGAAGAAAAAACAAATTCAAAGCGTGGCCGTGCTGTTTTTGCATGCGTACCGCAACCCCACTCACGAGCAGCGGGTGCGCGAGCTGCTGCACCAACACCTGCCCGATGCATTTGTGTCCATCTCCTCCGACCTGTCCCAGGAATACCGTGAATACGAGCGCACCTCCACGGTGGTGGCCAATGCCTACATTGGCCCGCGCGTGGACCGCTACTTGGGTGAGATTGAACAGACCCTGAAAGAGGTGGATTTCCCCGGTCAATTTTTGGTGGTGCAGTCCACCGGCGGTTTGTACGCTTTGTCAGAGGCGCGGCAAGACTGCGTGCGCATGATGGAGTCGGGCCCAGCGGCGGGCGTGATCGGCACCCAAGCCCTGTGCCAAGCGCTGGGGATTGAAAACGCCATCGCTTTTGACATGGGCGGCACCACCGCCAAAGCCGGTGTGGTGCGCTACCACCAGGCCTTGGTGGCCAACAGCGTGATGATTGGCGGCTACATGACCGGCCTGCCCTTGCTCACCCCGATGATCGACATCCACGAGGTCGGCACCGGCGGGGGCAGTTTGGCCAGCTTGAGCAGCACCGGTGCATTGCGTGTGGGCCCACAAAGCGCAGGCGCTGCACCAGGCCCGGCCTGTTATGGCTTGGGTGGCTCAGCCCCCACGGTGACCGACGCCAATGTGCTGCTGGGGCGCATCGACCCAGCGCACTTTTTGGGTGGCGAGATGCAACTCGATTTGGGTGCGGCCGAGCGCGCCATGCAAAGCCACATTGCCAAGCCGCTGGGCATGACCACCACCCAAGCCGCGTCGGGCATTTTGCGCATCGCTGCGGCGGCCATGTCGCATGCGGTCAAAGGCGTGACCACCGATCGGGGCTTGGACACGGGTGCGTTTCCCTATTTGTTCGCCTACGGCGGCGCTGGCCCCTTGCATGCCTCCATGGTGGCGCGCGAGTTGCGCATCCCGCATGTGGTGATCCCGCGCGCGCCTGGGCATTTTTCCGCTTTTGGCATGCTGCTGGCCGACTTTCGGCGCGACCTGGTGCGCTCGCACTTCATCACCCTGGCCGAGTTGTCGTTGCCCCAACTCGACGCCTGGTTTGGCGAATTGGAGGCCGAAGGCTTGCGCACGCTGGATGCGGCCGAAGTCGGCACCCGCAAAATCATGGTGCAACGCCACTTGGACATGCGCTACATCGGCCAAGAGCATGCGGTGACGGTGGAAATCCCCGCCGCCGCCTTCAAGCGCAAAAACCTGGATGCGCTCAAAGCGGTGTTCGACGAAGCCCACCGCGAACGCTATGGCCGGGGTTCACCCAACGAGCCCGCCGAAATTGTGAGCCTGCGCAGCACCGTGATCGGGGTGCTGAAAAAACCCGTGCTCGAGACCATTCGCACCGGCACCCGCAAACCCGTTGCCAGCGCCCTGCGTGGTCAGCGCCAGGTTTATTTCGAGGGCGAAGGCTGGCTGAACACCCAGGTTTACCACCGCGATGAACTGCGCGCCAACAACCGCTTGGAAGGCCCTGCCCTGATTGAAGAACACGCCACCACCACGGTGTTGCAACCCGGTGACCGCCTGCATGTCGATGCCCACGGCAATTTGCACATCGACGTGGCCCAAACCGAACGCCAGCCCTGAGAGCGCACTTGAACCATGAAAACAACACGTCCTAAAACCAA
This sequence comes from Limnohabitans sp., assembly GCA_964201395.1. Taxonomy (GTDB): domain Bacteria; phylum Pseudomonadota; class Gammaproteobacteria; order Burkholderiales; family Burkholderiaceae_C; genus Limnohabitans. The sequence goes on along the minus strand of CAXNFO010000077.1, from coordinate 1,991 downwards.
AAAAACGGCTGTATCTGAGGTCGCAACGAAACGCACCGCAGCCATGAAGAAAGCCGACCCCGTGGCCGTTGAGTTGGTGCGCAACAGCTTGGTCGCAGCCACTGAAGAAATGAAGTCGGTGCTGATGCGCACCTCCTACAACATGATCATTTATGAAGCGCTGGACTTCACCGTGGGCTTGTTCGACCGCCATGGCCAAACGCTGTCGATTGGTCTGGGCCTGCCCATGTTCATCCGCGGCATGAGCGATGTGGTCAAGTCCAAGATCGCGCATTGGGGGCTGGAGAACATCCACCCGGGTGATATTTTGTTGACCAACGACGCCTACATCACCGGCGCGCACCTGAACCACCTGACGTTTTCCATCCCCATCTTTCACCAAGGCGAGATCGTTGCGTTTTCCACCTGCATGGCGCACTGGCAAGACATTGGCGGCATCCTGAATGGCGTGACCACCGATATTTATGCCGAGGGCTTGCAGATTCCCTTGGTGAAGTACCACCGCCAAGGCGTGCTGAACGAAGAAATGCGCGAACTGATATTGATGAACGTGCGCCGCCGCGACCGCGCCGCCGGTGACTTGGAAGCCCAGTTGTCGGCCTGCCGCGTGGGGGTCAAGCATCTGGAAGAGATGCTGGCACGCCACGGCGAATCGGCTTGGCAGTTGGCCATCGACGCCATCATGGACCACACCGAAGCCGAGGCGCGCAGCCAAGTGCGCGCCATGCCCAATGGCGTCTACGAGGCCGAGTCCTTCATGGACGACGATGCGGTGGACATCGACCAGCCCGTGCCCATCCGGGTCAAGGTCACCATCAGCGATGACGAAATGACCGTCGACCTGAGTGGCGTGAGCCCCCAGGTGAAAGGCTTTTTCAACTCGGGCGCGGGGGTGGCTTGTGCCCAGGTGGCGTTCAAGTGCCTGACCATGCCCAGTGACCACCCCATCAACGACGGTAACTTTCGCCCGCTCAAGGTGATCTTGCCCCCCGGCACCGTGGTCAGCGCCTTGCACCCGTCTGCCATGCGGGTGTGGATGACCTACCCCATGACCGTGGTCGACACCATCTTCAAGGCCGTGGCCCAAGCCATCCCCGAGAAAACCATTGCCGGCCACCATGCCGATTTGGTCATTGCCAACGTCAACGGCATCCACCCGCGCGACGGCAAGCTGTGGATTTACCTGGGCGGCCTGATTGGCGGCGGCTGGGGCGCCAAACACAACGAAGACGGCGTCAACGTGACCGTGTGCATGAACGACGGCGACACCCACAACGGCCCCAGCGAACAGGTGGAAAACAAATTTCCCTTGCTGGTCAAGTACTACCAATTGCGCGAAGGCTCGGCGGGTGCGGGCCAGTTCCGTGGCGGCCTGGGCGCGCAAGCCGAGGTGGTGGCATTGACCCGCGTCAACTACCAAACCCGCATCGACCGGGTCAACCACCCGCCCTGGGGTTTGCTGGGCGGGCACAGCGCCTTGGGCAACCAAGTGGGCATGCGCAAAAAAGACGGCAGCCTGACCTTGTTCCCCGGCGGCAAGGTGAACATGCGCTTGGAAGCGGGTGAATCCTATGTGCTGCACTCGGGCGGCGGCGGCGGCTTTGGCCCACCGGCCAAGCGCGCGCGCAGCGCGGTATTGCGTGACTTGCAAATGGGCTACATCAGCTGGCAAGAAGCCAACGAGGTGTATGAGGTGCAACCCACCGCAGAAGAAATTGCCCAACACGATTTGATCGGTGGGCCCGCATGAAGCAAGCCCTGGCCCAACTGGGCGCTGCCCAACGTGCACAACAGCGCCGCGCCCCAAGCGCAGCACGCCCATCTGCACGCCAACCCCATCGGGGTGTGCCCGCGCATGACCGCACCAGCGAGTGCCTGCGCGCCACCTTGTTGTTTGCGCGCTGGCAGCGCTGTGGCATGGGCCGCATTTCTTTGATGAACGGCTGCGCCTGTGGCATCGATGCGGCCATTGAGATTGGCGGCCTGGACGC
>CAXNFO010000076.1:0-7605 GCA_964201395.1 Limnohabitans sp. | reverse complement strand
CCGGGCAAATACAACTACGCCTCGGGCGGTTCGGGCAGCGTGTCGCACCTGTCGGCCGCGTTGTTTGTCAACCGCGCCCAAATTGACATGGCCCACATCAGCTACAAAGGCGGTGCACCTGCGGTGACCGACTTGCTGTCGGGCAATGTGCAAATGTACTTTGGCAACTTCTCCGAACTGGTGCCGCACCTGGCGGGTGGCAACATCCGTTTGATTGGCGTCTCCAGCGACAAGCGCGCAAGCCAATTGCCGCAAGTGGCGACGATTGCCGAATCAGGCTTTCCGGGGTTTCGCACGGTCACTTGGAACGGTTTGATGGCCCCGGCGGGCACCCCTGCAGCGGTGGTGCAGCGGGTGGCCGATGCGGTCAAAGAAGCACTGGCCGCAGAGGGCATGGCCGCACGCTTGCAGCAAATTGGCGTGGATGCGATTGGCAGCACCCCGCGTGAATTGGCCGACACCTTGCGCACCGACATGGCGATTTGGTCCGAAGCGGCCAAAGCCGCCAAATTGAAAATGGAGTGAGCCGTGTCCAACCCCTTGAGTTTTGACACCTTGGCCAGCCGCGCCAAGATTGCGGTGATCGTGCCCGCCACCAATACCGTGGTGCAACCCGAAATGGAGGCCATGCGCCCCCACGGCGTGACCAACCACGTCAGCCGCATGTTGCTACCACCCAGACCGTATGACGACATGCAGGCCTACCAGCAAGCGCTCAAAACCGAAAAAGGCCAACTCGAAGAAGCCCTGGCTCTGGTCATGCCTTGCGAGCCGCATGCGGTGGCGCATGGCCACTCGATCCATTCGTTTCGCGGTGACTTGCAGCGGGCACAGGCCGAAGAGGCGCGCTTGCAGGCTTTGGCCGGCATTCCGTTTGTCACCCCGTCGATCGCGGTGCTCGAAGGCCTGAAGGCCATTGGCAACCCCAAGCGCATTGGTGTGCTCACGCCGTATTGGCCGCCGGCTGACGCCATCATTGCGGAGTTTTTCACCGCCTGCGGCTTTGAGGTGGTGGCCAGCCATGGCCTCAAGTCCACCGGCCCGATTTCGGTGGCCCAGTTCACCCCAGAGCAAATCATGCAAGGGTTTGAAGCACTGGACAAACCGCAGGTGCAGGCTCTGGTTCATGTGGGTACCAATTTGCCCGTCAGCGCCATGACACCCGCCATCGAAGCGCACTTTGGCAAGCCCTTGATTGGCGTCAATGTGGCCACTTATTGGTTGGCCTTGCGCCGTTTGGGGTTGCGCGACGCGCTGCCCGGCTTTGGCATCTTGGCTGAGCAGCACTGATGGGCTTTGCTGGCCCCTGGCCTTTTGCGCCGTGTGAAAATGCCCCGACCCTTTTAACCACATTTAATTTGCCATGACCACACCCCCCATGCCCCGCGCTCTGTCGCGCTTCAAGGTGCTGGACCTGTCGCGCGTGCGCTCCGGGCCCAACTGTGTGCGGGTGCTGGCCGACTTTGGCGCCGATGTGCTGCGCATCGAGCCCCCCGCTGGCGTCGACCCCAACGAAGTGTTGTTTGCCGCCAACCGCGACGGCGGCGATTTTCAAAACCTCAACCGCAACAAACGCTCGCTCACCCTCAACCTGAAAAAGCCCGGCGCCTTGGACATCTTGATGCGCTTGGTGGCGCAAGCCGATGTGTTGGTGGAGAACTGGCGCCCCGACGTCAAGCACAAGCTGGGTTTGGGTTACGAGGACTTGGCCAAGGTCAACCCGCGCATCATCTTGGCCAGCATTTCGGGTTTTGGACAAGACGGTCCCTATGCCGAGCGCCCGGGCTTTGACCAAATCATCCAAGGCATGGGCGGCTTGATGAGTGTCACGGGCGACACCGACAGCGGCCCCTTCCGCGCGGGTTTGGCGGTGGCCGATTTGAGTGCGGGTTTGTACTGCGCCTTGGGCATCTTGGCGGCTTTGCACGAGCGCGAGGTGTCGGGTCGCGGCCAATGGGTGCACAGCTCTTTGCTGCATGCACAAATTGCCATGATGGACTTTCAGGTGGCGCGTTTCATCAACGAAGGCAGCGTGCCGGTGCAAGAAGGCAACAACCACCCGACCAGCTCGCCCATGGGCTTGTTCACCGCCAGCGATGGGCCGTTTAACTTGGGGGCATCGGGCCAGGGCAATTGGAAGCGCTTGTGTGAATTGCTGGGCAAACCCGAGTGGTTGGCTGACCCCGAGTTCAGCACCGAAGTCTTGCGCGTGGCCCACCGGCCGCGCTTGAATGGCTTGCTCAACCAAGCTTTTGCCACCCAAACTGTGCAGCATTGGGTGGATCAACTCAACCAAGTCGGCGTGCCCGCTGGGCCGGTGTACACCGTGCCGCAGGTCATGCAAGACCCGCAGGTTCAGCACCTGGGGGTTAGCGAAGCGCTGGACACGCCGCATGGGCGCAAGCACTACATCACCCAAGCGGTGACGCTGTCGCGCACCCCCGCCGAGGTGCGCACGCCCGCCCCAGGTTGGGGCGAACACACCGATGCGGTATTGACCGAAATCGGCTATTCATCCACCGACATCGCCCAGTTCCACGCCCAGGGCGTGGTCTGATTTGCTGTTTCTGATTGGTACTGTTGACCATGGCCAACCCACGCATCCCTTACCGTTTCTCCAACGACGGCCCCCAACTCAAGCCCCACCCCAAAGGCGCCATCATGGTTCACTTGGTGGTCAATGTGGAGCACTGGCAGTTTGACGCCAGCATGCCGCGCACCATCATCACGCCGCCCCACGGCAAAGAGACGGTGCCCGATGTGCCCAATTTCAGCTGGGCCGATTACGGCATGCGGGCCGGCTTGCCGCGCATCATTGACGCCATCCACAGCCGGGGCTTGCCTGCCTCCACCAGTTTCAATGCGGGTGTGATTCAGGCTTATCCCCGCGCTGCCGAAGCCATGCGCGACGCGGGCTGGGAGTTCATTGGCCACGGCTTGCACCAAAAGGCGATCAACCACGAAGCCCAGTCTGAAGAGGCCTTGATCAAAACCTGTTTGGACATGCTCGAAGCCTTCACCGGGGTGCGCACCCAAGGTTGGTTGGGGCCGGGTTTGCGCGAAACCTACGAAACCCCCGACATTTTGAAAAAGCTGGGCATCGAGTACGTGTTTGATTGGGTGGTCGACGATGTGCCCAACTGGATGCGCACCGAGCACGGCCCCTTGTTGTCGCTGCCGTATAACTTGGAGATCAACGACTCCATCATTTATGCGGTGGAGCGCCACAGCTCCGACGAGATGCTCATGCGCTTGACCCGCACCCTGGATTTGTTCAAACGCGAGGCGGTGGAGCATCCCCGGGTCTTGGCCATTGGCTTGCACCCCCATTTGATTGGCGTGCCGCACCGCTTTCACAGCTTGGAGAAAATGCTGGACCTGCTCATGGCCACGCCAGGGGTATGCTTCATGACCGGGCGAGATATCTCCGCTTGGTACCGCGACCAAGTGCCGGCGCCCAAAGCCTGAGCACCCGACCTAAGGAACCCCATGGATTTGAATTTAAAAGGACAGCGCGTGCTCGTCACCGGCGGCTCGCGCGGCATTGGTTTGGCCATCGCCCAAGCCTTTGCGGCCGAGGGCGCCACGCCCATCATCGCGTCACGCGATGCCGAACAGTTGGCGGTGGCGGTGAAAGCCATCCACAGCAACACAGGCATCAGCGCCGAGTCTGTGGCCACCGATTTGTCTCAGCCCGGCGCCACAGAGGCTTTGTTCAAGGCGGTGGGCGAGGTCGATGTGCTGGTCAACAACGCGGGTGCCATTCCCGGTGGCTCTTTGCATGACCTGGATGAGCAGCGTTGGCGCCAGGCCTGGGAGCTCAAGCTGTTCAGCTACATCAATTTAACCCGTTGCTATTTGCCCATGATGGAGCAGCGCGGTCGGGGCGTGATTTGCAACATCATTGGCCTGGCCGGGGTGGCGCCGCGCTATGACTACATTTGCGGCTCCACCGCCAATGCCGGCTTGATCGCCTTCACCCAAGGCCTGGGCGGGGGCAGCGTGCGCAAAGGTGTGCGGGTGTTTGGCATCAACCCTGCGCCCACCCGCAGCCAGCGCATGCAAACCATGCTGGAGCGCCAGGCCAAGAACAAATGGGGCGACACCATCCGATGGATGGAGCTGTCCACCAAATTGCCCTTTGGCCGCATGGCCGAGCCCGATGAAATTGCGCGCATGACGGCATTTGCCTGCTCGCCTTTGTCGGGTTATTTGAGTGGCACCGTGATCAATTTGGACGCGGGCCAAATTTACGCCGACCCTGTTTGAGAAAGACCTTTACCCATGAGCCAAGTTGACCCTTATGCCGAACTGCGCGCCGGTGTGCGCAGCGTTGTCACCCAGTTTGATTCGCGTTACTGGCAAGATCTGGACGAGGCGCGCGCCTTTCCCGAAAAATTTGTCAACGCTTTGGCCGCCGCGGGTTGGTTGTCGGCCCTGATCCCCGAGGAATACGGCGGCTCCAACCTGAGCCTGACCGAGGCCAGCGTGATCATGGAAGAGATTAACCGCGCGGGTGGCAACTCAGGCGCCTGCCACGGCCAGATGTATGTGATGGGCTGCGTGGTGCGCCACGGCTCCAAGGCCCAAAAAGAGGCGTTGCTGCCCAAAATTGCCAGCGGCGAGTTGCGCATGCAGGCCATGGCCGTGACCGAGCCCACCACCGGGTCGGACACCACCAAACTCAAAACCATGGCAGTGCGCAAAGGCGATCACTACGTGGTCAATGGCCAAAAAGTGTGGACCTCGCGCATCCAACACTCCGACTACATGCTGCTGCTGGCGCGCACCACGCCCCTGGCCGAGGTGAAGAAAAAAACCGAAGGCCTGTCGGTGTTTTTGGTCGACGTTCGGCCTGAAATGGGCAAGACCATCATTGCCAAGCCGATCCGCAACATGGTCAACCACGAGACCAACGAGTTGTTCATCGACAACTTGGAAATCCCGGTGGAAAACCGCATTGGCGAAGAAGGTCTTGGTTTGAAATACATTCTCGACGGCCTCAATGCCGAGCGTTTGCTGATTGCCGCCGAATGCGTGGGTGATGGCCACTGGTTTGTCGAGAAAGCCAAAAACTACGCCAACGACCGGCGCGTGTTTGACCGCCCGATTGGCCAAAACCAAGGCATTCAATTCCCCATCGCCCGTGCCCACATCAATGTGGAGGCGGCGAGCTTGATGCGCTATGAAGGCACGCGTTTGTTTGACGCGGGTCAACCGTGTGGCGCGCAAGCCAACATGGCCAAGTTGTTGGCCGCCGACGCGTCATGGGAAGCCGCCAATGCCTGTTTGCAAACCCATGGTGGCTTTGGTTTTGCGGCCGAATACGACGTGGAGCGCAAGTTCCGCGAGACCCGCTTGTACCAAGTGGCGCCCATCTCCACCAACATGGTGTTGTCCTACATCGCTGAGCACGTCTTGGGTTTGCCGCGCTCTTATTGAGGGCTGTGCGCTCCACAGGCGCACACCTGGTTTTGCGTGATGCTGTTGCGCAAAACCGGGTGCTTGCTGGACTTTTTTGAAAGCTGCGCGTCAGACTTGAGCTTGGGGTGTCAACCCAGGTGGTCACTTAGTTTGTCGCCTCTAAAAGTGCATCAAGGTCGTTTTTTTGATCCTTCATTCTTATAATTTCGGTCATTGTGCATTGCAGCAAATGCAGTGAACAACCCCTTAATTCAATGGAGCAAAACATGACCCTGACCCCTGATCAAGTGCTGGCCGCCAACAAGGCCAATTTGGAAACCCTCGCTGGCCTGACCAGCAAAGCTTTCGCCGGTATGGAGCAACTCATCGAGCTCAACATGAGCGCCGCCAAAGCCGCTTTGAGCGATGCCCAGCACCAAACCGAATCCCTGATGTCGGTGCGTGACGCACAAGAGCTGATGTCGCTGCAAGCACAAATGTTCCAGCCTTTGGCCGAGAAAGCCGCTGCTTACAACCGCCAGCTGTTTGACATCGCCCAAAGCACCGGTGGCCAAATCGGTCAAGTGGTGGAAGGCCAAGTAGGGCAAGCCCAAGCAGCCGTGGAGGCCCTGGTCAAGAACCTGACCCAAAACGCACCTGCTGGCACCGAAGCCGCTTCGCAAGCCTTGAAGGCCGCTGTGGCCGCTGGCAATACCGCTCTGAGCTCGGTGCAAAAAGCCGTGCACCAGGCCAACGAAATGATGCAAGCCAATGTGAGCCAGATGGCTCAAGCCGTGCCTGCTGCGGCCAAAGCCCGCCCTGCCGCCAAAAAGCGCTGACCACCAGCCTCGGGGCATGGCCCCACTGGCCCCACAATGGCACCTTTCGAGGTGCCATTTTTTTTGAAAGGACCGTGCTTTGGATCAGGTCGATGGGGTGGTGATTGGGGCCGGTGTGGTGGGATTGGCAGCGGCGCGTGCCCTGTGTTTGGCCCAGCCGGGTGCGCAATGGCTGGTGCTGGAGCAAGCGGCGGCCATCGGCACCGGCACCAGCTCGCGCAACAGCGAGGTCATCCATGCCGGCATTTACTACCCCCAAGGTTCGCGCAAGGCGCGCTGGTGTGTGCAAGGGCGTGACATGCTCTACGCCTATGCCGCCGAGCGCGGTGTGCCGCACCGGCGTTGCGGCAAGCTGATGGTGGCCACCGACGAAAGCCAATTGCCCGGCTTGTTGGCCTTGCGCGACAAAGCGCATGCCAATGGCGTGACCGATGTGGTGCTGATCAGCGCCGATCAAGCCCGGGCCATGGAGCCCGCCTTATCGTGCGTGGCCGCCTTGCATTCGCCCAGCACCGGCATTGTCGACAGCCATGCCTTCATGCTCAGCTTGCAAGGTGACTTTGAAAACGCGGGCGGCACGGTGGTGTGCCATGCACAGGTGGTGTCGGCCCATGTCCATCCGCAGGGGTGGGTGCTGCAGATGGCCGATGGCACCGAACTTTTGACCCGCCAATTGGTGAATTCGGCCGGCTTGAGCGCCCCCGCTCTGGCGCGGCAATGCCAGGGCTTGGATGCCGCCCATGTGCCCACCGCTTATTTCGCCAAAGGCAATTACTTCACCTTGGGCATGCGCGCGCCGTTTTCACGCTTGATTTACCCCGTACCAGAGGCGGCGGGCCTTGGCGTTCACTTGACGCTGGACATGGGCGGGCAAGCCAAGTTTGGGCCCGATGTGCAGTGGGTGAACGATCCCGATGACTTGGTCGTCTCCCGAGACCACGAGGCGGCTTTTTACCAAGCCGTGCGCGCCTACTGGCCGGACTTGCCCGATGGTGCGCTGCAACCCGGCTATGCGGGCATCCGACCGAAAATTTCAGGCCCAGGGCAGGCAGCGGCCGATTTTGTGTTGCAAGGCCCCAGCGACCATGGCTTGCCTGGCTTGGTCAACCTGTTTGGCATTGAGTCGCCCGGTTTGACCAGTTCCTTGGCCATCGCCCAAGCCGTGGTGCACAGCACGATGGCAGGGCAGGACTGAGTGAGAGCAAGTTGAACGCCAGCCGACCATCAGCCCCCGATGTGATTCTTCATAACGGGCACATCCACACATGTGACGCTCAAACGGGCACGGTGCAGGCCTTGTCCATTGTTGGAAACCGTGTGCAGGCCGCAGGTCAGACTGAAGCTCTTCTGAATTCAGCAGATC